>JBGARN010000122.1:0-11375 GCA_044230205.1 Bacteroidia bacterium | reverse complement strand
GGTCCTATTTGGTTTAGGAACATTACCTGCTATGATGGGTGTTAACTTTGCGGCTAACCTGATCACTTTGAAACTGAGATCAAAAATCACAAAAGCAGTTCCCGTTTTTGTTGTTGGGGTTGCCTTGCTTTTAATATTAAGAGGAATGAATTTAGGTATCCCCTATTTTAGTCCTGAACTGACTGTGCCAAATGACAAGGCGCACAATTGCTGTGTTCGTTAATGAGTAGTTTACTTTATCAAATTATTAATTGTGAAATGCGATTGACCATTACAATTTTCTTTTGATTCATAGTTCACTCCTTACAAAATTTGAGGCTTAATATTTTTTGGGGCGATTTAATCTGAAGAAAATACAAACCTTCCTTTAATTTTGATACATCAATGGTAATTGTTGATGAGGGAGTAATACTTTTTTCTGAAAAGCATTTTTCTCCTAATGCATTGCAGATAATCAGTTCTGCCTGGTTAATAAGGTAACTGAGTTGCAGTGTTAATTTATCCTTTGCAGGGTTCGGGTAAATAGTTGCAGTCAATTGCATTGATTGATTAGCGTCCATTATACCTGTCCATTGCAAAGTATCACATACACTTCCACTGTCTCTGCCTAAATCATAATTAGGATTATTTGGCAAACCCCAATAAGAGCGGTTACCACCAAGGTAAAAACTAAAGGGCTGAAAATCGCAGGCGAGGCCAAGGCTATCAGGATGGTTAATCACACTTAAATTATCGGTATAAATATTATGGGTAGTATCGCTGTAAGGAAAACCTTCTTCGTATAAACAAGCCATGTATATTTTACCATCAGGTGCAACTGCATGCATCCCGCCACTTGCCGGTACCTGAGCTGTGTAGATATTAATTTTACTTGCTGCAATATTTGGAGCGGTTAAATCATATTGATTTAAGCGGAGGCTATCACCAAAAATATTATCGGTATTTGATACATAAATGAAACGGCCATTTGGAGAAATGGAAGAGCCAAAGTATTGTTTTTGTAAAGCAAGATTTTCAGTTTCAATTGTGCTAAAAAGAGAAAGATTTCCGGAACATCTGTCAAAATCAAAAACTTCAATCAATCCCCAATAATTGGTTACCAAAAGTTTGTTTGAAATCTCATTAAATCTAAAATTACAAGTTCGACCATTATGTACTGCACCCACATTTTGAATAGATGGAAAAGAAATTCCATTGGGAGTAATCTTAAAAATATAGAATGAATTGGTTTGCCATTGGTGAACAATTAACCACCAATCCCGACCATTACCACTCTTAATTGCAGTCATGCCGTCATCTAAATCTATTGACAAAAGGGGAGTATTTTTTTGAATCACACTTCCAAGCCCACCATTTTGATTCATATCTATAACCGAGTATTTAAATCCTAAATTGGCAGTTATACTAATTGTAAATAGATAATATAAATTATTTAACAATAAATCTGGAACAATGCAAAGCTCATTATACCAACCCTCCCCGATTATACCATCACCATTTCCCATTATTTGATCATTATTATTACAAACTTGTGTTAAAAATCCAAATGTTGGGAAACTTAAATTAGACGTGTTAGAGTAAAATAATAGATTACCGTTACTATTGCAAATGGAAGCACAGCTTCCTCTACTTTTCATAGAAGATTTAATACCGCTAGGTACTCCTTGACTAAAATCAACTTTCCCACTATCACCAAAGCACCAGTTATAATTCTGCCGTTGAGAATAAACATGAATTGATATCAAAAAAGTAAGAAGAAACAGAATTACTTTTTTCATTAATGTTACTTTAAATAAGACAGGTTCTATTAAAAGCAAAACGATTCATAGTTAGTATTTTAAAAAGAATCTTTTTAATTCAGTATTATAACAAAAGAGACTTTCTAAAATATCGAGAAAGTCTCTTAAAACCAAGAGTCAGTTATGGTAAGTGTCTTTCCATTTTGAACAATTATTTTAGCATCATCACCCATCACAATATGCGCTTTATCAATTATAACATCAGCATTAAACTCAATAGTTCCATTGAAGGAAATAGTATTGGTGTTTGTTGGCCAATTAGTTGAAAAAGTCTTGGGTGAATTAAATTGATAAGTACCTCCATAGGTTCCATAATTTAATCCTCCTAAACAAGTAGATTGTGCGCCTGCATTAAAGCTTGATATTAAAATAAAAATAAACGCAAATCTTACTATTATAATCCTTAAGGACGAAAGTTGACTGTTTGGTTTTTGAGATTTTTTCATAATGATTAAGTTTTTAGTGTTTGGAGTTGAATTGATTATTGCAAGGTATAAAATAAATGATTCCTAAAATTAAACTTTGTAAAAATTGGGATAGGGTAAAAATGGACAGGTATTAAATGAAAAGCCATTTCACAAAAAATCCTCTCCAAAAAACTGAAGAGGATGATAAACTATTTCTTTAAATCAAGAATTAACTCAACTGATCACACTTGCCTGCACCGGTTGCAAATCAAATTTACCGGGGAAATGTGTATCCTGAATTTCTCTTGATGCCGCTGCGCCAATTTTATAAAGTATCTCACAATTTTCTGCATTGCTCATTTCACTAATATCCTCAGCGCGCTTTTTATCAAATTTCTCGCCCGGTATATTTAAGTCGGTGAGATCTTTTTCAGTTATAAAAGTGTTGTAACGGAGGTAAGATAAAATGGGTTCAGGTGCAAGACTGTCGCTACTCAAATCACCAATTTCACCATCAATAAACTTAGGTGTTGGAGTTTTCGACATCCATTGCAATAAAACCTGGTTATGCCAACTGGCATCCTGCATCAGCATATCAGGCACCTGTTTCGCCCAATCGAGTAAAATATTTTTTTCAATGTCGCGAGGCAGTCTGTCTAATTTACTCATTCCGGTACCAACAGAAACTATCAGTATATTATCTGCACCTTTCTTCCAGTGGTACGGAAATCCATTTAATGTAGCCACCATCAATAATTGCAAAGCAGGATTATTTGCCATACTCAATCCTCCATCAACAAATGCAGCTACCTGCCCCTGCCCTACATCAATTGTCATTGGTAAAAAATAACCGGGCGCTGCTGCACTTGCACGCACTGCATCACGCAAGCGTATTTTACCGTTCTGCCCATGTTCACTGTCAAAATATTTTCCACCGGGATGATTCAGTATAGGCCACACACTATTGGTATCAGCACGCTTTGCAACTATACATAAACCTGTTCTTATTCGTTGTGAATCATTCAGCAAAATATCACCAAAAACATTTTTAAGTTCTTCCTCAAGAGGCTTTTCATCAAAACTTGCTTTTAAAAAATCTTTTGTTTCAAAAATATTCCACCACTTGTACTTGCGTCCAAATATTTTCCTGCCAAGTGCAAAGTACTTGTCCCGTAATTCAGCCACACTCATTCCGATTGAAAGAGCAGAGGCAATAATTGAACCTGTACTTGTTCCACCCATCAGGTCAAAATAATCAGCAAGAACAAAATTCTTAATGTGTGGATGACGCGCAGCAAGTATCTTTTCAATTTTTTCGAGGTAACCTAGTGTAAGCGCACCACGAATTCCACCGCCATCACAGGCAAGTATGCGTTTGGGTCCATTATTGGGGTCAAGTTTTTGTTGAAGTGTCATAAGTTATTTATGTTTTAAGTGTTTAATAGTATATACATTAAGCAAAATTAGCATTGACGATTTTTATCCAACCCGTTTTTCTTTCAGGTCTTGAAAACAGGTTGGCAGAAGCTAAAAGCCAGTCACCTTCAGTTTGTCCGGCTGCCAGTGGCTTAAATTTATTAACGCTTCCGGCACCCATATTTACTGCAGCATCAAACAGCATAGCTGTACAAAGCGGATCTTTCAATTTAAGCTCATTGGCTTTTGCATAAGCCTTTTCAAAATAAAACTGTCCATCTACATTTTGATTAACTGCCATGCCCAACTGTTGTTTTATTCCTTCAGGTGTTGAAACTGCTGCCACAATTTCCTTTAACAAATTTGCATCATTACGTGCAGCCAATGCTGAGGGTGAATTATGGGGATCTTTTATTCCAAATTGAGCTTTTGCTTTATCTGCAAGGTCTTTTCTTCCCACCAATGTGAGTAATTTACCTACCCCACCTTCAGGTCGTGCAAACTGAATAAATCCAACTGAAACACCTGCAATATCATAGGTATTGGCACCATCAAAGCCTGCTTCAAAACCAGAGGTAATTGCAAGGGACAGTAAAAATTTATCCAATGCGCCAGCATCTGCTTTAAAAGCAGAATATTGTAAAAATGCTGCTTTAGCCAATTCAACTAATGGCTTATTGTTCAAATTAAATTTAATACTTCCTCGGGAAAACAAACCGCCTGAAGGGAAACTAGCGTTTGGTTTTTGAATACTGAATGTCAGTTTAGGAGCCGGTATCGGACTATTGTCAGCAGGAACAGGCAAAGTTTCAGATGTTTTTCTTTTTAATGGCATAATTATAATTTGAATTTAAGGAGTGAATGGTATACTTAAGCAATGATAGAAAATAAAATGATTTAAAGCAGAAATTCAAACAATATGTTTTTAATAATTTACTTTACAGCACAAGTACTAAAAATTATTTGTTGGGAAATGCAATTATTAAATTGCCACTAATATGCTCTTCTGTTATGCCAACTCTATCAGTTTTAAAAAAAGTACCCGTTAGCATTGAAAAGGAAATTGCTAAACTGAATTTATTATGGCCAGGTTCAAGAGGAAATGCAGTAACATCATTTCAAACTGTTTTGAATAACCTGGGATATTCGCAACAAATAAACGGCAGTTTTGATCATGAAACAGAGAAAACAGTAAAGGCTATACAAAAACAAAATGGCTTACAAGCTACCGGAATTGCTGATAGTACATTTTACTGCGCGCTAAGAAATCCACTAAAAGCGCCAGTAAAAAAAGGCAGTTTAAAAAATAATGCAGAAACCGGAGACTTTGTTATCCAATCGCTGACTGATAATATTCCAGGAAAACCAACTGTAAAAAAAACATCGCCAAAGAATAATGTCTTTGTAAGTTATAGCCATAAGGATAAGAAATGGATGGATCGTTTGCGCGTTTTTATCACACCGATTGAAAGAGAAGGATATGTAAACGTGTGGGACGATACACGAATTAAGACCGGCAATGATTGGAAAGCAGAAATCAAAGCCGCTATACAAGCTGCAAGGGCAGCCGTATTGCTGCTGAGCGCAGATTTTATGGCTTCGCAATTTATTACTGATAATGAATTACCCCCATTGTTAAACAAGTCTGGCACCAAAGGGCTTAAAATAATCCCTGTAATTATCAGCCCATGTATACTTGGAGGCCTTTCCAAATATCAGTCGGTAAATCCACCTGATAAGCCAATGGTTGATATGAAAAGAGGTGATCGTGAACGAACATGGGTTAAAGTTGTAGAAGATTTAACGGATGCTTTAAATTAGTTGCAAATTGAGTTGATGCTATAAATAATCATTAATGTAATTATATGCCGGTATTAAATTTAAAAGAAAAACTATTACAGTATGGATCTCTTTCTGTAATTCTTATGCTTGCAATTCTAATTGCATATACATTAAGAGGATTTACCAATGCTTTTCTGGGAGCAATAATTGTATATGTGTTGTTCAGAAATGTAATGCTCAATTTAACTGAACGCAGGAAATGGAAAAAAACATGGGCTGCTATGTCAATAATCCTGTTTACATTTATAATTGTATTGGTGCCATTGACACTTATTACCATCATGTTTATACCTAAACTAAACATGTTTTTTGACAATAGTTCAATCATTACCCATGCAGTTGAAAAAATTGACCAGACAATATTGGAAGCCACAGGTGTTGAAATATTGAGTGCCGATAATATTAAGAATTTACAAAGCGAAGCAGCTGCTATCATATCCAATATACTCAGTTCTTCAATTAACGTGCTGGGGCAAATTGCTATCATGTACTTTGTATTGTATTTTATGCTTTTGAATACCGGGCGGCTTGAAATTGCACTTACAAAATACCTCCCCATTAAAAAAGAAAACCTTGCGCGCTTTGCCGGTGAACTGAAAGCACAAACATTTTCCAACGTTATCGGGTCACCTTTCCTGGCTTTAATACAGGGTGTATTTGCAGCTTTGGGTTACTGGATTTTTGGTTTGCCCGAACCTGTTTTCTGGGGGCTGATGACGGGCTTCTTTTCCTTTGTTCCTTTTGTTGGCTGTGCGCTGATTTGGTTGCCGGCATCATTGTTTAAATTCAGCGAAGGAGATACGATGCAGGCAATAGGTATTGTGATCTATGGCATATTGGTTATCGGTACAGTTGATAATATTTTCCGTTTCATTTTGCAGAAAAAATTTGCTGATGTATCGCCAATAATAACAGTATTGGGTATTATTGTTGGATTTAATCTTTTCGGATTGCTTGGCTTAATTTTTGGCCCATTAATGCTTTCCTACCTTATAATCATGTTTCAGATCTATAAAGAAGAATATATTGAAGAAAATACAAACCACGAAAAACACCATGATGAATCGTAAGTTATAGTTGCTTTACTTCAATTAGTTATATAGTTGCAATTAGTATTAATTACTGATCATTCAAATTATCGCTAAATAAAATTAGTACAACTTTTCTTGATCAAGGTTTACGCCAGCTTTTTACTATCGGTTCTTTCTTAATAACATCTAATAAATCAAGAATTGCTGAGGGGTGCTTCATCAATTTCGGGTAACGGTCGATTATATTTACCTGATGTGGTGCAAGCTCCTGAACAGTTGCATACTGTTTATTATCATACTTCGATTTAATAATTACCAGGCTCGCAAATCTTATCACCAGCTCTTCAACATCCTTTATCATTTCAGTTAGCTGGATTGCAGCATCAGTTATTTTTGATGATGGCTCTTTTGCGGGTTTAGGCAAAAGCCTGTTTTCAAGTGATTTTTTTGCTTGCTCAAAAACTACTGTGATTTCTTCCTCACTGGCTTTATTCGCTCGTTTAAAATTAAAGCGCGCAAAGGGGGCTATATCAAGGTATTCTTCCTGGAATTCATGATCATATCCCAGAGCCTCAATAAATGCCCTGCATGTATTGATAACTTTTTCCTGGAAATCATGATCTTCTTTGTGGAGCGGTAAACTTACTGCCATAGTTGCAAGTTCATTAAGATATTCTTTTGCAAGTTCCTTTTCAGAAGCAGGTAGTTTAATTCGTTTTGGCCTCACATAAAAATCTTCATCAATCTCATCCATGTTAGCAGGCATGCTGTCAAAAAGTTCTTTGATTGCAATCACCTGGTTTACTAATTCGGTAGCTTCAAAACTATCAAGCACATAATAATCAAGGCTCTTTCCTGTCTGAGCCATCTCATTAACAAATCCAAAAATGATCTTTCTTTCTACATTATTGTACGAAACAATTAAATTCTTCCTGTTTCTGTTAAATTGTTTGTCCATAACTGCAACTAATTTTACTCCTTTTGCAAATTCTGTTTATCAATCGCAATATTAGCATTAAAAGCATGCTATGGATATTGCAAAAAAAATTTAATGAACGCAAAATCTGAACGGGGTGTTAATATCGAGATCAAAATAGTGCTGATAATTAATCATACCTATTAATAAACCGTTTGGCTTCAACTCCACCTGATAAATTTCATTATTGAGTTGTGTTTTTTCATGCCAATCCATGCCACCAACATAAGAGTAAGTGCAATGGCAACATTAGCCAGCACCTGGCTGTATGCATCACGAAAATTTGCTATGCGTGATAAAGATGGATTATCAGCGTAATGATAAATGGTAAGTGTATCCCCCTTATTGTACTTATCACTGTAGCTTTTAAAGTAGCGTTGATTATAAAATTGATTTAAGGTGTCATTATTAAAAAGTAAACGGTAGCCGGTTTGTGGTCCCTGGAATCGCTCCTGTATAAATTTATCAACTATAATTCCATGCTGTAAAACTCCATTTCTTTCAGGAAGCATTATTTTTCGTACTTCAATAGCTGACAGAATTAACTGAACAAATGCCATGATAAGTATAAAAATAGCAACGTAATATATAACCGTCCGCTTCATGTATTAAATGCAAAACAAGATTTCAATTGATTAAAAGATATTCAGTATTTCCACAATTCAACAAGCTGCCTGGCAAAACGATTCTTGGGCAAAAAATTCCATTCCAGTTCTTCACTCATTGGTACTGGAGTATCAAGACTTGCAACCCGCTGAACAGGGGCATCAAGATTCATAAAACACTTTTCGCTAACATAGGCTGCAATTTCAGCTCCATACCCTGATGTGTAAGTACATTCATAAAGCACAATACATTTTCCGGTTCTGTTTACTGATTCAATAACCGTTTCCTTATCCCATGGCAATAAGGTACGCAGATCAATCAGATCGGCTTGTATTTCCGTGTTATTTTTAAGTGCATCTAACGCCCAGTGTACACCTAACCCGTAGGTAACAATTGTTATATCATCTCCGTTGGTAATTTTTCGTGCCTTTCCGATTTCCACTGTATAATAATCATCATAAATCTCTTCACTTATTGATCTGTAAAGCGCTTTATGCTCAAAAAACATAACAGGGTTGGTATCTTCAATTGCAGAAATGAGCAATCCTTTAGCATCAGAAGGAAAAGCAGGATATACTACCTTCAGACCTGGTGTGTGTGTAAACCAGGTTTCTGTACTTTGTGAGTGGAATGGACCTGCACCTACCCCTGCTCCAGTGGGCATTCGAACAACAACATCAGCATGCTGGCCCCAGCGATAATGCGTTTTTGCAAGATTGTTTACTATCTGGTTAAAACCACAGGTAACAAAATCAGCAAACTGCATTTCAACAATTGCCTTGCACCCGTTAATGCTCAAACCTAAACCAGCCCCAACAATGGCACTTTCGCAAATGGGTGTATTGCGTACTCGATCTTTACCAAATTCTTCCACAAAGCCAGCAGTAGCTTTAAAAACACCACCATATTCTGCAATATCCTGCCCCATTATTACAAGGTTGGAATAACGCTGCATTGCCTGCTTCATGGCATCACTGATTGCATCAAGCAATCTCCTTTCAGTTTTATTTTTGGTAGCTGGCTCAATAGACTTATAATTATAAGGAGCATAAACTTCTGCAAGCTCTTTATCAGTATTGCTTTTAGGCAATGGCTCATTAAAAGTTATTTCAAGTGCGGCTTCAATTTCATGTTTTATGCCGGATCGTATTTCAGCGATAAGTGCATCATTAAGCACGCCTTCGCCTGATAAATAATCTTCATAATTTTTTACCGGATCTTTTTTACCCCAAATTTCAAATAACTCCTGTGGCACATATTTGGTACCCGATGCTTCTTCATGTCCACGCATTCGGAATGTAATACATTCCAGTAAAACCGGTCTTGGGTTTTCCCTGATTGAATCAGCTATCCGGCTAACGGTAGTATATACGTCAAGTATATTATTACCATCAACCTGCACAGCTTCCATACCATATCCGATTCCCTTATCAATAAATTGGCGGCACCTGAATTGTTCACTCGAAGGAGTGCTTAATCCGTAGCCGTTATTTTCAATTACAAATATTACAGGCAGGTCCCACACTGCTGCAACATTCAACGCCTCGTGAAAATCGCCTTCGCTGGTGCCACCATCACCACTAAATACAGCTGTTGCTTTTGCCTCATTTCGAAGTAAATTAGCTAAAGCAATTCCATCAGCTAATGCTAACTGCGGACCAAGGTGCGATATCATTCCAATGATTTTATATTCCTGCGTGCCGAAATGAAATGACCGGTCGCGTCCCTTGGTAAATCCGCTTTCTTTACCCTGGAATTGCGAAAACAAGCGGTGCAAAGGAATTCCCCTGGTAGTAAATAAGCCAAGGTTACGATGCATGGGTAAGATATACTCATCCTGCTGCATAGCTAAACCAACTCCAACAGCAATTGCTTCCTGCCCAATCCCCGAAAACCATTTGGCAATTTTGCCCTGCCTGAGCAATACCAGCATTTTCTCTTCTATCATACGCGGCTTTAATATTGCTTTGTAAATATTAAGAAGCGTTTCGTTATTAAGGGTTTTCCTGTTGTAGATCAATGCACTTGATGCTGAAATATCCATAGTAGCTGTTTTACTGTGCGAATGTACTACACTTATTATTTAATAAATAGCAGAAGAGTAACTTCCAATTAGTAATTTAGCGCTCCGGATGAATGCTGAATCGATTATTATTGGTGTATTGTTTATTGCAGCAGTTTACTACCTGCTGCGTAAAACAGTTTTTAAACCTGCATCGGGAAAACCAGGCAGCGGTTGTGACAAATGCCCTAAGTAAGCGTTAATTAACAGTCATTAACTACCCTCTTTTTAATGTTGACCTACTTTTGAGGCGTTTAATCCCTTTACTTAATTCATATGAGAAATAAATACCCATTGGCAGTAATTGCTTTTACTGCAGTATTTGCCTTCAACGCATGCTCGCCTAAATCAGAAAGCGGTGAAAAAATTGCAGGTGTTAACATTACTGATTTTGACACCACCACTAATCCCGGTGCAGACTTTTTTCAATATGTTAATGGCGGGTGGCTAAAAAATAATCCGGTACCTGCTTCTGAATCACGTTGGGGATCATTCAGTGAAGTGAAAGAAAACAATATGAAAGTGCTGGAAGAAATTTGTGTGAGCGCTTCAAAAAATACTAACGCCAAAAAAGGTAGCAATGAGCAGAAAATTGGCGATTTTTATGCATCAGGTATGGATTCAGCCAAACTTGAGGCTGATGGTATAAAACCATTAATGCCTGAGTTTGATCGAATCAATTCAATATCAAACGTGAATGAACTACTTGCTGTAAATGCGTTTTATCAGACTGCTTTTTTAGATCCGATGTTCATTTTTTATGCCGGACAAGATGATAAGAACAGTGCTGCAATTGTTCCACAAATTAGGCAAGGTGGAATTGGCTTACCTGACAGGGATTACTATTTAAATAATGATGAGAAGAGCGTAAATATTCGTACCGAATACTTGAAACATATTGGAAGAATGTTTGAATTAACCGGTAGTACTGCTGAGGAAGCAAAACTGAATGCTTCAACAGTAATGAATATTGAAACCGCTTTAGCAAAATCAATGCTCAGCCGTGTTGAAATGCGCGATCCTAATCGTGTGTATAATAAAAAAACCATTGATGAGCTCAATCAGCTGACTCCTGCCATAAACTGGAATCAGTACCTTAACCTGTTACATGCAAATGGTGCTACATACGCCATTGTTGATCATCCTGAGTTTTATAAGACTTTAAACAGCATGTTATCATCAGTAAAGATTCAGGATTGGAAAACATATCTGAAGTGGAATGTAATCAGTGCACTA
>JBGARN010000007.1:0-68403 GCA_044230205.1 Bacteroidia bacterium | reverse complement strand
TGATGGAACTCTCAAATCAAATCGCCCGAAGTAAAATCCATCAATCGGAATTGATATTTTATCAAAAACATCATTAAGCTTATCATTGATCAGATAATTGGCATTAATGAATTTAGTGCCGAGACAATGATTACCTATTCCTTCCAATACTACTTCTTCTCCATTAACAGGAACATAATTCATTTTGTCCTTCAATTTTTCTTTTAATCTGGTTAATTGAAATCGTGCACGATCATTATCCAAAATTAATTCCTCAACCGTAGCATATCCATTTCCAGTAATGCTTAAAAATTTCTTTTTAGTTACTGAAGTAATTTTTCCTTTTGACTGACCAGGATAACGAACATAAAAAACACCGAGCTCAACAGGGTAATCAATAAACTCCTGTATTAAAAAATCACTTGCTGATCTGTTAAGGTAATTTTCTAACTCTGTTTCATTATGAATTTTCATAACGCCCTTACCCTGTTCACCTGCATCAGGTTTTGCAATTATGGGGTAGTTTAGGTTTGATGCCTTTATTTTTTTATAAACTGCTTCAACCTGTTCAGCTGATCTCACATAAATTGTTTTTGCTTTATATGCTGAATCAATTTTATCCAGAATTTTTCCTTTGGATTCTCCGCGTAACCCACCTGTTTCAATAGAGGGATTAGCAGCTTCATAAAATTTAAGATTTCGTGATTTGATAATGAGCCAAACGATATATGGAATAACCGGCAGGTAGAAAAACCATAACGACCAATATTCATAATTAACAGCCTTGACCCACCAAAGTGGTTTTCTCAGCTTTTTTGTGCTAGCAAATACGTCTGCTGTATAATTTCTCGTTAATAACATCCTTATAAATCATATTAGTCAAATTATCTTTTTTTGAAATACTTGTAATGCTTACTGTTTTAATCACATTATCGCGATTCATTACAAGATCATTTCTTCTATCGCCATTTCCACCAAAGTGATGAAAATCAAGTATAGTTCTTTCATTATATGATGAATGCTTCGATAAAAATTCTTTAAACCAGTTTTCACGTTGTATAATTGTTTCTTTGCTGTATAATGTTGCAGATGACCAGATGTGCGGTTCATCTGTATTAATAACTTTCCGATATATTTTTAATCCATCCCACCTGGCTTCGGTAAGAACCGGTTTGTTACCTGTGGTATCCAGCAGTAAAAGGGTGAATGGCTCTATATCATTAAAATCATATTCACTCAAAAAACAATTCACATCATTGTATTTAAAAAAATCCAGCAGCATTAAGCCACGACTTTTTCTATAGCTGCTTTTTTTCTCATGCCTCTCAAAGGCTCCGTTTAAAAGGCAAAGTGTATAGGGAATCCCGGCTGTGGCAATCCATGTTCCGTCAGCTTGCTGATCTTTTGGAAAAACAACTAATGAATCATAAACCTGGTAAATTTTTGGTGACAATGCCGGTTTACGAACGATCTGTTCATCACGATTACTCGTAAGCACAAAACCCTTATTACTTAATGGAAGGAATGTTACTGTGCACATACTTGTTTCTTGAATTTTACTGTAGAATATGCAACACCGAAATTTTGTTCAACTGTAACCTTTGGATATGCTGTAGCAACACCAATCCGGATAATTGCCATGTGATGTATAGCATGCTCTATATTATAAGCAAGCTCGCGGTAATAAGTTGTATCAATTACGATAGGATTGTTTTGTGTTGACAGATCTAAACTAATCATGAGCATTTTATCACTCCTTATGGAATTTACTTTCTGAATAATGTTGAGCAATACCTGCAAGGCGAAATACATGTCTGTTTCCAGTAAGTAATTTCTTACACGGGCATCATAGTTAACCAAACCGGTATCGTGACCTTTAAGCAAGCAGTCATAAAATTCTATAATGTGACGCACATGAGCGCCAATGCTGCTTTTTGATAATGCATCAACCGGAGATTGGTATTGCTCAGGTTCCATGCTGTCAATTAAATCAATTAACTGGCTTAAGATTTCTTCCGATGAATTTTGTAGTGACATTTTCTGTTGTTTTTAATAACACCAAAAATAGGTTCACACCGGTTTTTAACATGTCGCATAACCGACAATACATGATGGATTTTCTGATGCTACCTGTATAATGTCAGCAGGTCTATTTGATGCTGAATTGAAGGAGGGCTCATGTAACGCTCCCTTTTGAATGATCGCTTTTGAAAAGATTCAGGATTATCAGCACCGTACCATTCTTGAATTTGCAAAGCAGTTCTTACATATTTACTCCATTCCATTAATTGATATCCGAGGCCATGCCTGATGCAAATCATATCTGTTTTGTTTTCAAAATTGTCCATAAATTTTTTAGAAACATGTCCAACTCCAATCCGAATTAAACCAAAGAACCCTCTTGATGCAAAATCACTTACATGACTTAGCTCATGGCCAAGCACACCTACCTGAGCATTGTAAGGAAGATTTTCAAAAAGTATAGGTGATAATTTTTCAGATGTTTTTGTGCTAATGGAAATTACAAACTTCCTGTTTCTTTTTCTTTTAAAGCAACTAATAAAAGTTGGCCTTGAAGAAAGTGGCGAATGTCTCTCGCAAAGACTGAATTTAATTTTCGCATATTTTAATTCCGGGAAAAATGAAAGTGCCAGCAAAACCTGGTTCGAAATTTCTTTTGGAATGATCTTATCTGAACCAAATTGATTGTAGTATACAGGATCAAAATGTTCAGGATGAAATTGCTTAACAGGTTGTTGGGCATTGGCTTGATATGGAGCTAAAGAAAAAATGCCCCATATTAAATACGGAGCAAAGTTCAATAAAAACAACCTAACCATTATACTATTTATTTATTATAAGCCTTTTAGTTTCAGGTATACCATTGCTTTCCACTACAACATAATAGATTCCGTTTTTAAAGTTTTGAGTACTGAATTGCTCCGATAATTGACTCTTTTTAATATCACTTTTATATAAGAGTTTACCAATGGCATTATATATTTTAAGCACGTATGGACCCTGTTTCAGAAATTGCACTTTAAAATTTGCAGATGCAATAACAGGATACAGTGTAAAGCTATAACTGTTGCTTTCTTCAATTGTATTTACACTAGTGAAGCTTCCGGGTATTCCAATTTCCGATTGATAAATTTCATCTGTATTTGCATTCTGAACAAATGCTACAACTCTCATTTCATTTAAATCTTTAAAATTATTTGCCGTCCAGCTAAGAGAAACAGTATCAGAACTGCCCAGTGATTTATTATACAGGTACGTTCCATTTTCATCAGGCAGCATTCTTCTCACCACCCATGGATATTCAGTTTCATTATTATAACCAGGAGTAGCTGCATAAGAACTTTTTAAAACATTCTTTTCTGCAACAACCACTCTTGCCACCAGGTTTTCATTTTGATTCAATGAGTCAGTAGATTGAAATGCTATGGTAAGATTGATTGTATTACCCGTGAGTATGGTAGATATAAAACTGATGTTATATCGGGGAGCCACTGCTGCACGATTACTGATGGAAGATGACAACATTGAAACCAATGGTGCCGATGAGCCTTTGTAATAATTTCCATCAACAACTGAATAAGGCACGCCTCCAACATTGTAAAACGAAACCCGCTGATCTGACTGAAAAGCATTTTCAAAATACATTGAATCCAGGTAGGGATACGATGTGTGATATGCGAGCATCAACACCTGGTTGAGATTGTTATTTACATACGATGCAATTACAGGTGTACTGACAGCACATGGCGGGCAACCGCTATTGGTAAATTGCTCTATTAAAACTTTGCGCTGAGCCTGCGCTGAAAAAGCATAAATGGTAAATGCTACTAATGTTAATCCGATAATTTTTTTCATTATTTAATATTTTGTGTTTCAAGATTTTCTCTAACCAGTAAATTTTTAAGCAATGGAATATTTTTTCTGTCAAGCACCAGTATGATTAAACAACAGCACAAAACAACTGCTGCCAGGAAAAACAAGTAACCGCCATCATTCATTACCTCAATTCCTAGAATGGTAAAATGGGAAAGAATAGCCCCGGTCATAAGTCCTGTACCCGATAAAGCGCCCAACCATCTCCATGATGGAACAAATAGTAATACAGATGCCATCAATTCTAATATCCCTGTTGCAATTCTTCCACCCGGCTCTGCCCCAACCTTTGTAAAAATGTAAATAGATTCTTCAGCCCCGGTAAATTTGAAGAATAAGGTCTGCACCATTATTAATGCTGCAAGAACCCGTGCTGTGTTCAGTATTATTTTTTGATAATTCATATGTTGTTATTTTTATGTGGCAAACATCCGCTTAAATGAAATTGCTAAATGTCATAGGTCTGACTTTTGACTCTTAAGATTTTATTTCAATGCGGTAAGCTTACCGGGAATATTTAAGCGAATACGATAAAGCCCTGTACTTGCTGTGATATAAAGAGATTTACCATCATCACCCCAGGCCATGTTTGCGGCATGTTCAGGCAAATTAATTTTGCCTAATAATTTTGCTTCAGGCGAAATGATAAAAATGCCGCTTGGCCCTGATGAAAATATATTTCCCTTTGTATCCACCTTCAGTCCATCTAAAGCTAAATCACCCGGTTCGCTATTCATGTTATAAAACTCCTTGCCATTTTTCAGGCTTCCGTCTGCATTAACTTCATAACGCATTATTAGTTTAGTATGATGAATGTCGGTAACATCCCAGTTACTTACATACAAATATTTTTCATCCGGTGAGAATGCAATTCCGTTAGGACCTTTAAAATCTTTAGCTGCTAATTTTATTTTTCCTTTTATCACACAATACACTCCTGAGAAAGCAAGCTCCTTTCTTTTATCATCAAAAGCTTTAGGCAATCCATAAGGCGGGTCAGTAAAAAATAATGCACCATCGCTTCGGTATACCAAATCGTTCGGAGAATTTAATTTTTTCCCGCCATAATTATCAACAAGCACTGTTACTACTCCGTTTTTTTCAATACGGGTAACACGCCTGTTTCCATGTTCACATATTGTAAGCCTTCCTTCTTTATCAAATGTTAATCCATTACTGCCGGGTTGATGATACTCACCGATATCAACTCCTGCATACCCACTCTTGGTTCTGTATACAGTCACGTCTCCTGTTTGTGAGTAACGATAAATTACATTTTGATTCGGATCACTGAATAATAAATAGCCATCAGGACTCCAAACGGGGCCTTCAGTAAACTGGAATCCATTAGCCAATCGTTCCAGATTATTATCTGCTGAAATAATTTCATCTAACCCGGGGCTTATACGTTCAATACTTTTTTCAATCACCTGGTAGGATGAAGTGTGAGGAGCCTCATTATAAAAATCCAAGGTTGCACTCCTTATCCAGATATAATTATCCGGAATATCACTCAGTGGGCCATTGATTCCGAAAACTGCCAGTTGAAACTTTTCTCCCGGCACTGCATGTTCAGTAAGTTTAATCCTGTTGCGGGAATTGTATCCGCTTATAGCAGAATTTCCTTTTTGACCGATTGATTTTTGCAGCAAACCATTTACCCACACTTCTGCATAATCATCAACAACAATTTCAAAATAGATTGCAGAATTAGCGGTTGCAAAATTTCCAACTCTTTCAGGTATTGTAAAATTCAACCGGTACCAGTTAAAGCTTACTTTACCTGTGCCCCTCCTTTTATCGAGTGAAGCCGGTTCAATTGTTTCCCATTTTGAATCATCAAAATTTACAGCACCGGCTTTTGGAAATATATCATTGGTAGTTATTGCAGCTCCGGACGGCTTTCTGTCTGGCCCTGCAGCTTTGAAATCCACATCAACAACTTTTGCATCACTGTATTTCCAGGAACCCTTTATTAATTGAATTCCATCAGTTGTAGCCAGGTTCACAATTGCCTGTGGCTTGCCAACTTCCAATTCAGTTATATTCTGCGATTTTACTTTTGCAGTAATAATTAAACAGAACATTATGATGTATATTATCTTTTTCATTTGTGTTTTTGTTTTGCTTTAGTGCATGGGTTATCCTGGGCCAAGTGAGGTGCACATACTTAGTTCTTGTGTACTTCTACTTCGCTCAGAGTGACCTTAACAGTTACTTCATATTATTAATCAAATTTTATTTGTGCTGCCACCTTTGCAATGTCTTCATCCTGCTGCGCGCTCATTGAGCCACTCACGCCAATGGCTCCAACAATCTCTCCATTGTAAATTATAGGAACACCGCCCTGCAATGGTGTAAAACGCGTAACAGCAGGCAGTGTGTTCATAGTAACGCGACCCTTGGTAATGGCTTCTTCAAAAACTGATGTCGGTTTTTTAAAATGTGCAGCAGTAGTGGCCTTTCCTATTGCAACTTCAGCACTTGCAGTAAATGTACCATCAATGCGTACCATATACATCAGGTTTCCGCCTTCATCAACAATTGCGATTGATCCACCGGCATTATTCCTTTTCGCTTCAGCAACTGCAGCATCTGCTATTTTTTTTGCACCGTTTAAAGACAAGGATGATTTTGTGTTTACCTGTGCCATTGCCGGGTAAACAAACAGCGACAGCCATGCTGCTACTATTAAAGTTATTTTTAAAGCTTCTTTCATTTTCTAGTTTTTTTTGTTTTTTAAAATCAATATTCTTCTTTACTGATAGTGAAAAGAATTATTTGCTGCTAACTGCATTTGGCGATGATGGAGCCGGTTTAGCAGGTTTATCAAATTTTACTTTTTTTCCTGCACGTTTCTTCACCAACTCAGGCCAGTTTTTATCAGCCAGCGCCACATTGCCCTTAGTGTTCTTATTAAAAAGTTCATACGCTTGCTGTGTATGCTGAAGAATTAATCTTCCGTCCTCAATTTGAAATATATTAGGGTCAACAGGGCGGAGTTTTTTTAAGCTCACAGCATAACCGCAGAATGCACCGTATTGCGGAGCATATTTTTCTGAATTATCCTTAAACATTTCTGCATGAGCCTGTGATGTAAACCAATACGTAGCACCATTGTATCGTGCTGTAAATTCTTCATTCCCCTTCACAGCTTTATTATCAGTAAAGTAGGAAACCACATCATAGCCCTGAATAATTACTCCGTTCTTATCAGTATTGACTAAGAATTTTTTCTCCTCATCAGTTTTAATTTGTTTGCCATTATTTTTCACAATGGCAGGCCAATACTTATCCGCCTTTTTAAGATTACCGGCAACATCCTTATTCCAGCCTGCAACTGCACGCGAATTGTGTTGAATAACCAGGCGATTGTCAACTACTGAAAAAGTGTTTACATCAATGGGTGCAGTACGACCCAATGCTGCCGCATAAGCGCAGTAGCCTCCAAACTGCACATCATACTTCTCAGGATTTTGCATGAATAACTTCTGATGCTCTTCACTGGCAAACCAATAAACCGCATCATGATATTTGAAAGCGAATTTCGCTTCTCCTTTAACCGGTTTATTAACTGTAAAAAATGCCACAGCATCATAGCCATCAAGAATTACTCCTTCAGAATTTAAATTCACTAAGTATTTACCCTTATCAGGTTGCGCAATTAAAGAAGCACTCATTAATAGAAATGCAAAGAGTGCTAAAAGATTATTTTTCATTTTGTTCATCAATTAGTTTTAAAATTTTGATGCAAATGAAATTCGCACTTAATGATTTTTCTGTCGGTTACCTTACAATTACTTTAAGTTGCAATTCCATAATATGCTTTTTGCAGTTAATATTTTCTTACAATTCTTAAACTAATTTAAAGGTCAAGTGTTTAGTTAATTGTCTGAACGCTGACATATAGATTATTACACAATCATACCTTTGTATGAAACTAATTTTTATGAGATGTTTTTTATCAGTTATAGTTATAATGCTGTTATATCAGCAGATAATAAGAGCACAGGGTTGCAGCGATGCAGGCTTTTGTACCATTGGAGCATTACAGCAAAGGGAGACAAACGATTCGTCCTATAAGCATACTGCAAAACTTTCCTTAAGTTACGGCATAGGCGAACAGGGCACAGTAATTTTTCAGACAATACCTGAAGTTGATTTTTCATTTTTTAAAAACAATTCTATTCAACTTAAAATTCCCTATTCATTTATAAATGGAAATTTAGGCAATACCAATGGCATCGGTGACCTTGCTTTTAGCATTACTCAGGTATTGAATGAAAATGAATATTCAAAATTCAATGTTACACTTGGAACTAAGATTGCCACCGGTAATGCTGACCTCGAAGCAAACAATCGCTCGCTGCCTATGCCTTACCAGGTTAGCCTTGGAACTTATGATTTGATTATTGGAATTTCTTATCAATTTAAAAAATGGAATTTGAGTACCGGTTACCAGCGTGTACTGTTGAATGAAAATAATAACAGGTTTCTCAGAAGTTATTGGCAGGATAATTCTGATGCGCAAAATTATTTTGAATCTAATTTATTGAACAGGGGCGATGATGCATTATTGAGAGTAGAAAGAAATTTCGGGTTGCATAACTTACAATTAAGTGCAGGGCTACTTTCCATTTATCGATTGCAAAAAGATAAAATTACCATTGAAGATGGAAGTGAAATTGAATTGAATAATTCTGATGGCTTAACGCTCAATCTTACAGGCAGTGCGCAATATAATTTTTCAAAAAGAACCGGGTTTAACTTTTCTTTTGGGACACCGTTGGTTGTTCGCGAATACCGCGCAGATGGTTTAACACGCTCACTGGTTCTTACTGCAGCTTTTAATTTTCATTTTGCAAAGTGATGGTTATGTCTGTTGGTTGACAAATGTTTTATAGCCGGACAATTTAATTTGTCAAAAAATAGTTCTATGAAAACCATTATTAAAATTTCAAATCAGTTGTTTGTAATTACTTTCCTTTCATTTTTCAGCTTGGCTATAAATGCTCAGGATAATAACACATCGAAACGAATAAAGAATTATAATCTTGAGAAAGGCATTGGCATCCAGGGTTATGATCCAGTTGCCTATTTCACATCGGGCAAGGCCGTTAAAGGTCAGAAGGATAACCTATATTTGTACAATGGAGTTACCTATAATTTTTCATCCAAAGCAAATCTTGAGTTATTCAAAGCTAATCCTGCAAAGTATGAACCTCAATATGGTGGCTGGTGTGCTTATGCTATGGGAAATGACGGCAGCAAGGTGGAAGTTGACCCGGAAACCTTTAAAATTACCAATGGTAAACTCTATCTTTTTTACAACTTCTATTTTACGAACACCTTAAAAAAGTGGAATGCAAATGAAGCGGTGCTGAACAAAAATGCAGATGCAAACTGGAGTAAAACAATTAATAAATAAAATTTTAACGATTATTCTGCTCTCGAATATTTTTATAAAATGAAAAAGACAATTATTATTTCGGGTGCAAAAGGAAACCTCGGGCAATCTGCTGTAAAGCTTTTTTTGGAAAAGAATTATAATGTGGCTGCTACCGTAAGCCATGGGAACACGCTGGGTTTTATGGATGACCATCCATCACTTTCTGTTCATGAATTGAATGCCACTAATGCTGAAGCGTGCCGGTTATTTGTAAATAAAGTTGCTGCTGATTTCGGAAGTGTTGATGGTGTGTTGCTGCTCATTGGCGGATTTGCTGCCGGTGATATTCATAAGGTTACCATCGCTGATTTTGAAAAGCAACTGCAGCTTAATTTTATTACAGCATTTAACCTGGCACAACCTGTTTTTGAGAAAATGGTGTCACAGCCATCAGGCGGGAAAATTATTTTTATTGGTTCCAAACCCGGATTAAGCGGAAAGGATGCTAAGGGGAGCATTGCATATGGCTTTTCAAAATCACTGGTCTTTCGTTTGGCCGAAGTAATTAATGCTGAAGGAAAAAATAAAAACATCTCAGCATCAGTAATTGTGCCCGGTACTATAGACACTCCTGCAAACCGACAGGCCATGCCCGATGCTGACTATAGTAAATGGGTAAATCCTGGCGATATAGCTGCAGCTATGGAATATATTTGTTCTGATTACGGAACTCCTTTGCGTGATACTGTATTGAAAATTTATGGCAATTCATAAATTTTTTTTGTTGCAATCAAAGGACAAAGATATTTAGTACTGCTGGCCTAATACGGCTTTATCTAATAGTCATTCATAATTTTTATAAATGCCCTGATCAGTTCATTGATCTTTTTTAAAGTAAAGGCATCTGTAATTTCAGCATGATTATTCACTTTGGTTTTTACTCCACTGATTAAAAGTTGACTTTGGTCATCGAACCTGGCATTTATTGTCTTTAAAATTAATTGCAATGATTCATGAGTCTTTTCTCCTAAGCTTGAAGCTGTAATTATTGCAACCGGTTTATTTGTAAATATGGTTGTGGATACGGTCCATTCAATTGCATTCTTAAGGCTTCCGGGTAAGCTGAAAACATATTCAGGTGTACAAAATAAAATTCCATCAGCAGCTATTAACTTATTTCTGAACTCAGTTACAATCGCTGAAACATGTTCATTATCCAGATCAGGGTTGAAATGCGGTAATCGATCCAGCCCATCATAAATTTCAATATCCAGGTCATCTTTTGCAAGCTTTGCTATTGCCTTAATTATCTGCAGGTTGGAAGAGTTTGCTCTTGTACTTCCACATATTGCAAATACGCTCTTCCTTAATGCCGGCATTGAAAAAATATTGATTTTATGGATGTCCTTAAATTTACTTAATACGATTAATAGTGTTCAGATCACATTGATAAACTTTCCAGTCTCCCCATTGATATAGCTTTCCGTTTAACTCTATTTGATCTGCAACATACGTTAAAACTTCCTGGTTGATGCGTTCTCCATTTTTACCAAGCAGTAAATAATATTCGAAAGATCCATCCTTCATTTGTAATCTCAACACCGGTGGAATTCCGCCACTGATGCAATTGATAGCACACTGTCGATGAACTTTACCCAAACCAGGTTTCATTACTCCGAAATAACATTTGGGGTCAATGATCTCTCCCTGCAATGTTGTATCACCCAAAAATGTCATTTTATCAGCTGATTCATTTGATGCTGATACATGAATAATCGGGTTATCAGCAGTCAATGATAAAAATGTTTTTTCATTATAAATTAAATCACCTTTGAATGTGACTCTCTTACCAATCAACGAAACTGAATTTTGCTTTTCATAATTTTCAATTGCTGTTTCAGCTCCATGCTTGCCATAGCCTACCAATGGAATAGTCATGTTTACAGGCTTACCGGAAGAATCCTTCTGATTGATAATTTTTATGGAAGGAACCGGAACGTTTGTATATACACCAGTAAATTCTTTATTACTTCCATATTCAAAAACCCCTTTTGAAAATTCTCTTTGATGCAAGGAAAGAACTATACCTGCAGATACAATTAAAATAAAAACTGCAATAATAATATTCCTTATAAACCGTGATGTTTTTTCAGGAGCAGCAGGTAGATAGCCTATATAAAACTCATCCATTTAATTTATGAATTATGATTTATGAATTATGATTTTTTCTATGTAATAATTGAGGCCGAAAAAATGGAGACCAATTCATTCGCTTCTTTGATAAGTTTTACAATTGATTCATTATTTATTATTTCCAATTCCCGTCTAAACTCCAGCCAGAACAATGTTTCGTCTGCTTCTTCCTGCACAATTATTAACTTATTGATAAAATCCGCTTTGGATTTGGCTCTCAGGACAGCCCGATAATTTGCTGCTACCGAACTTGCTGATTTTAGAATCTGATACGTGATTACCTCTGCTCCTTTCGATTTTGGAAACGTATCCGCTAACCTAAAAACACTTTTTGCAAATTCTTTTGTTCGTTTCTTTAATTCTTCTTTATTCATACTATAAAAATTTAAGATCTAAAAATTAATAGTAATTTATAGATAAATCATAAATCACAATTCATAAATCTCAAATCACTAAGGGTTCTACATAAGTTCCTTCAGGGTGGCCCTTCGGATTTACATAAACAGTGGTACCAATTAATTTCACATTGTACGTTTCAACTTTCTCTTTGAACGGAGGAGGTGACTGCCCGTTATGCGGCAGGTACTGATAACCATGCCAGGGACAAGTAATACAGCCATCCACAATTTTTCCTTCACCCAATGGTCCGTTCTGATGACGGCACACATTATTCACAGCAGAAAGTTTTCCATCATACTTGAAAATTGCAATACGCTCTCCTCCTGCACAAATCATTTTGGCTCTTGATTCTTCAATTTCGCTTACATCGCAAACTTCGGTATAACCATCAGCAAGTAATTTTGAATGTTGATTGTCTTTTCTGTTTTCCTTAATACCTGCAACGAGGTGCAGTATTACAATTGTTAAAGCTCCAACACCAACAAGCAATGCATACCAACCTGAATGCTCATACTGCAATGCACCAGTAACCACGTGAGCAATTACCAATGCATATGCAACATATACCAGCATATGCAGCGATTTCCAAAACTTCGGACTAAGATTATTCAACCAGAAATCATGACTTGTTATAGCCATGAGAAAAAAAATCAGTAGGGCACAAAAGCCCAATGCCTCAAATGGAAACCGTGTTAAAGATTCGTAATGTTTGTTGGCAGTAAAAACAGAAACGATCGGATTGGTATTTGCCAACGCATGAAACTGGATGATTGAAAAAACACCATGAACAGCTGCAACGCAAAACATCGTAACTCCCAAATGCCTCCTGTTGTAGAGTAAGGGAAGAAATTTTGTATTCAATCTTGCAAGCGGGCCAATGGCAAGAATAATATGTAACATAATTATTGCAAGAGTTGATGTGGAGCGAATAATTAATGTTTCCTGGGTTACTTCAGGATAAAAAATTAAGGAGAGAAAAATAAACAGCAGCAGGTAGCATGCAATAAATGACAACATCACTGTGTCATAGATTTTTTTCTGCCTGTTCCAGCCAACTGTTAGATAAGAAACACTCATGCTTTAATTCTGATTTATGAATTATGAATTATGATTTGAAAACAAACCGATAAGGATTACAATCATTATTATAATTCCAAGAGAAATCCACATCTGTAAATGCCTTTTCCGTAATGTGCGTATCATTTTGTTTTTAATATTTTTTTAAGCAGCACCATCCAGAACACAATTACTCCGGGTGCAATAATTAATCGGAATGCAAAAGATGAACCATGTGCACCTTCATCAATTTTATAAATACCTTTCGTAAGAAAATAGAAAGCGAACAGCAAACCGCAAAACAGATATGCACCAACCAAAGTGAGGACAGATGTAACCAGGAGTTCAGGCATCAATTTCAGAATTGAAATGTTGAAACTAATAATGCAGCTGAAATAAGCAGGATTAAAATTTTACCTGCAGTAGATATATTTTCAGAATTAACTGATCCGAAGTTTGGATTGAGGTCCATGGTTATATGAATTATTGAATTACAAGTTTGCTGTTCCAGTCATTAAAGCCATCAGCCTGTCTCAAAGGATTATAGATATCGGGCTTCCAGGTAATATCATCAATAACATATTTGTATTCGTGAATTCCCTTATCAGGAAGCGGGATTTCAATTTTCCACAAACCATTTTTCACAGGTTCCATAAAATTTTCATTACGCGACCAGTTATTAAAAGTTCCGGATAGCACAATTTTACCGGCCCCAATCTCCTTATGATAAAAAGAAACTGTTTTGCTTTTCATATCAATCAAAGGTGAGATGATTTCCTCACCACCGTTAATATGGAGTGCTTTTGCAACAGCTTTGCGCGGATGTATTAAACCAAAACCCTGCCTGGTAATATTGGTACCCTGTAGCTTTGTTGCTGTGCTTAATATAATTTCTCTTACCTGTTGCGTAGTTAATGCAGGATTCGCTTCCAGCATCTGGGCAATTACTGATGTTGTAATTGGAGCAGCAAATGATGTTCCGTCCACATGCATGTAATCCGGTGAAAAATATTTGGTCTCCATAATCCTGTTTTTGATTGCATCACCAGGTTCATTTTTAAATCTGCGATGCAAATCTTCTGCTTCGGCCTTTTCTTTTGTTCCCGGCAAAATTGGTGCAGCTATCCAGATAGAATGAGCAATTAAATCAGGCTTTGAAAACCCGTCAACAGTTTGCCCGTAGTTGGAATGATACAACTGGAAATTATTTTTTTCAAGATTGTTATTATCATTATAACCTCCAACAGCAATTACATTGGGTGAATTTGCCGGAGGTTTTATACTTGCATTTTCATCATTGCCAACAGCAGCCACAACCACAATTCCTGCAGCGATTGCTTCTTCAGCAGCCTTGTCAACTTCACTTTGCAAATAAGAAACCGGTTCATCACTGCATACAGATAAGT
The DNA here is from genome assembly GCA_044230205.1 of Bacteroidia bacterium. Classification (GTDB taxonomy): domain Bacteria; phylum Bacteroidota; class Bacteroidia; order AKYH767-A; family OLB10; genus JAEUTH01. The sequence goes on along the minus strand of JBGARN010000007.1, from coordinate 54,087 downwards.
TGATGATTTTAATATTGTATTTGCTTTTATTCTTTATCGCCCACCTAATAGCTTTTGTAATATTCGCATCTGTAATGTGACCGTTTTCATTTTGTGTTTTAATCAAAACAAGATTTGCTTCTGATGCAATCCCTTTGTAAAGACCATTAGATAAGAAGCCATTGCCGCCACAAGCCACTGCTGTCATAGTTCCATGCCAGCTTTCATTTCGCGGTTTGGTAAAATACTTTGAAGTGTTTTTGGAATTAGTGATATCAACTATTTTTAAAATGCGATTTTCTATTCGTGTTAAATCAGGATGCGGATAGAAACCGCTGTCAATAAAACAAATGGTAACACCTTTGCCGGTATATTTTGGGTCGGCATCTAAACGTAATGGAGTTGGAATTACATAAAAATCATCAGGTGATTTCACCGGGAAAAAAGGTCCTGCTTCAGGAATGATTCCGCCATCACGTAAAATATTGATATCATAATAATCAATACAACGTTTACAAGATCCGTTATCTTCCACCCAACCGGGATTAGATTGCTTTATCTTTTCAAGAACATTACGCTCACTCTCCAGGTGATATTGATAAACCAGGTGGCTAACGTGGTCGTTACAAAGCGGGCATATTATTTTTGATGTTGTATTCATTGATGTAAACGTAAGCCTATCGTACAAAAACAATTGTCGCCAACTTTACATTTATGCTTTAATTCTGGCTTTTAATTGCTTCTTTCAAAAGTACCTGGTGTCCGTCAGGGTCGCGAATGATTAACGCTCTTTCGGTTGCTTCAGAACCATTTTCCAATGCCACTATCTCTTTAGAAACAAACTCGTAGCCCTTTTCCTTCAACGTATTGAAAAGTAAATCAAGATGAGACACCGTTATGGTTGTTTGCCAGTTTATGATATCATCAGAACGTGTATCTGTGGCATAGATAGCTCCCGGCCCCGGTTTCAAATATTCAAGAAACTCTACACCCGGTCCATCACTGGCGCGTAAGCCTGAAATGTGTAATGAAGCGCCTTCCACATTATTCAAATGCTCCTGCTCAGTTCCAAAATTAAAGCTCTCGCCTTTTAATGCCAGGCCTAAAACATCACGATAAAATTTCAAACTCTTTTCTGTTGATGAAATTCCGATTGCTGTATGGTCAATACCAAGAAATAATTTTCCATTCGCCTGTTGCCATTTAGGATTTCCTTTACCTGCCGGAAAATAAATCAGTTCTAAATTATGGTTATCGGGATCATGAAAATAAAATGCTTTTACCCCTGCAGCTGCTTTGTTGCTTACCGGAATTGTTTGCGGCCCTGTTGAAACATGCTCCACATTAAACCTGCGCAATTGCTGGTAGGCTTTGTCCATATCGCTTACCACTATTGCAATGTGCTGAAAGGTCAAATCATTGCTTCGTGCATCTTCAGGAATTGATTTTCCACCGGAAGTGAGGTAATCAGTTAGTTCAATTATTTCATCACCTAACTGCATCCTTACCACGCGCATGCGTAAGCCAAACACATTTTCCAGTTTTTCATATTTTGTTCCATACACCTCTGTGTCACTTATTTTTTTGAATGATAAAACTTTTGAATAAAAGTCGACAGCTTTATCCATATCGGATACCGTAAACCCAACTGCTTCAACTTTTTGTGCAGGTTGACTAAAAGCCTTGCCGGCAATGAGCGCAACAAGTATTACGAAGAAGACAATGAAAAATTTCGGTTTGATTTTTTGTGACATTATAATTGAAATTTAATTTGTTAGTGAATCGGATAACTTATTACTCTTAACTTTTAACTCTTAACTCATAAATCAAAAATCTTTTTTTCAGGATGAGATAAACTTCTGTTGCCAGTAACATTCCGCCAACAGGTACAAAAAGATAAATCCAGAAAGAATCCCAGTTATGAGCAGGTAATGCAGAAGCAAATGTCCGCGCAGGATTCATTCCGAAACCGGAAACAGGTCCGGCAATAATTACAAAAAACATCACGAGGAAGCCGGCAAACTTTGCCGTATGTTTTTCAAGCGATGAGTTGGAGACCATTTGTATGGTCATCATCAATACAAAAGCAATGACCAGTTCCACCAGGAAAGCATGCACAGGATGTCCGCAATAAGGAATGGTAACCACACTTTCCACAGGTTTGCTGATAAGTGCATTCCCAAGCAACAATTGCATCAGGTAAACTGCAAGCGTTCCACCAATGGTTTGAAAAATTATGTACCAGGTAGCATTATGCAGCGAAATCTTTCGCAGCCTGTAATTTACTATCGTAACGGCAGGATTGATATGTGCGCCTGAAAGTTTTCCCCAGGGTGATGCAAGAATGGCGAATGCAGTAAGCCCCATTGCAATTCCCATCAATACATTTCTTACAAAATGGTTTTCTATTGCAAGGTGAATGGCAGAATATGGATATTCCAATAGGGTGGCAAACAAACATGCAGAAACCATAAAGACACCCAGGCCCCATGATTCAATTAAATACAGCTTCCAGTTATTTTTAAACGCAACCAGCATTAAGAATTGATTAATGCTGCAAAGAGAGTCTCAACCCGGATAATATTCTGTCGGGTGGGTGACAGGTTTGATTTGATTTTGAGTTTACAGAAGTTTACTCCTTCAAAAACTTCGCTTTGCAAGTTTGTGAATGGCTTTTTAAAACCATGGTGTAAAATCCTTTGCTTAGTTTTTTTATATCAATGGATGTAGGGTTATTCCCGGCTATACCTTGTGGTAACACTTTTTTATAAACAGTTTTACCTGCAGTGTCCATTAAAGTAAGTTCAACTTTTGAAGGAGCGGATAAATTATAATTGAAAGATAAATAGTCGTTAACAGGATTGGGATAAACAGCTGCAAGAAAAAAATCTTTGCCTGAGTTTTCAATTTCACTGACAGCTGCCGGAACCGGGCATTGCCCTTCTGTAGCGATATAAAACACATTGGCAGGAACATTTGCACAAATATCATATGTCCCCGTAGGCCATTCAATTATTAATGTATCAATGTTTAATGCAACAGGTCCTGTATTTCCAAAACCAAAATGTGCATTAAGCATATTCATGCCGTTAAAAGTATTCTGTGCAGAAATTTCACGCATCTGCCATGTGCCATTCGCTTTAACACTCACCTTTGCCCCGATAGCTGATTTATTGGAAGTAATCCCGACTAATTTAATATTTATAAAATCCGTATTGGTAGTTGTGTTTTCAAATAAGCCGTTATCACTGTTTCCTGAAATAAATAAATCCAGATCACCATCGTTATCATAATCGCCTGATGTGGCACACCAGTGATTGCCATTATTCAGCACCATGGGTTCGTTGGTAATTTTGGTAAACACCGTACTGCCCTGCGCTATATTACTTTGATAGTACACATTTTGCTGCGGACCTTCATTGGTAACAATGCAATCGAGATCACCGTCATTATCAAAATCGCCCCACGTGCTTGAAAGTGAAACTCCCATGTCGGTAACAATAGGCCCGACATCTGCACCTGTTAATTGTACAAAGGTGCCGTTATCATTTCTATACATTTCATTTTGATAGCCTGTAGGGCTTGTTCCGGTATAATTGGTAAGATAAGCATCCAGGTCTCCATCGTTATCAAAGTCAATCCAGTTCCAGACCTGCCCGTCATGCAAATCAGTGCCAAGCGGTGAAGAATTTATTCTTGAAAATAATATGCTGCCTCCCTGCCAATGATTGTTTTCAAAAAGATAATCGCGCGAAAGCGAACCATTCACACGTCCTGCACCGATGAACAAATCCGCATCGCCATCATTGTCATAATCACTCCATGTCGGAACTGTAAATGCATCCAGCGTATCCGTTATGCCAGCCGTATCCACGCGAATAAAATTTCCTCCGCCTGTATTAACCAGGAATTTGCAGGAGTCGGTAATGCCGGCAAAACCAACCGGGGCGGCAATAAATAAATCCACCTTACCATCATTATTGTAATCACCAAATGCAGAACCCCAGCCGCGCAATTTTGTAGCAACTGCAAAAGGTCCGCTGGTGTTTTGCGTAAAGGTGCCATTGCCATTGTTCAGGAAAAATCTGGTACCTCCTGCATTACCACCTGATTGCAGGCAATCAATATCTCCGTCATTGTCCACATCAGCCCATGTATTGCCAATGCCTGTTGTTAATCCTAAACCACTGGTGGTAATTTTAGAAAAGTTGCCGTTACCATCATTGTGATACAGCCCTGTGCGAACCACAAATAGATCAAGCAAGCCGTCATTGTCATAATCTATCCAGCTTGCCCCGGCATAAAATGACTGAGGCGGATCGGTAACGACAGGATTAGTTGCTGAAGTTACTTTAGTAAAAATTTGTGCCTGTAAGGTGATGCAATTAAATACGGTGTTAACTGCTAATGCGATGAGGAATAGAATCTTTTTCATGATATAAGAGATTGTTTAAATTTTTTATTAATAAAATCATATTGCCTTCCCACACCCTAACCCTAAAGGGAATCTTCGCGCGTTTGCACCCTTTAGTCCCGATAGCTATCGGGAGGGGTGAGAACAAGCCTGTAATTAATTTTTAAGAAATTTAAACAGGCTTATTTTTCTGCAAAACAATTTCAATAAACCTGAATGATGGTCATTACCGATAAGGTATTACTTAATTCATGCGGATATGATTCTGGTTTCGGTATTCAGTGGGCGTTACTCCCACAATCCTGCGAAAAGCTGCATTGAAAGTATTCTTGGTGTTATAACCAACAGTGTATGCCACTTCAATGATGTTCATTGATTTTTTATCATTCGAAATCAGCAATTGCTTTGCTTCCTCAATGCGTAATAAATTAATGTATTCAAAAAAATTAACACCATAATGCTGATTGATAACCTGTGAAACATAATGCTTGGCAACATTCAATTTTGCAGCAAGTGTTTCCAGTTTCAATTCACTTTCCCGGTAAAGTTTCTCCTTATGCATGACTTGTTTCAATGCTTCCGCTAATTCATTACCTGCATCGGCTGTTAAACCTGAGTTTTTATACTTGACAGGAAAATTCTCCTGAACAGGATCCGGCTCGCTTTTGATTTCCGGTTCTTTTTCAGTTAATACTTCTTCTTCAGCATGTATTTTATCAGTGCCAGCCGGATAACTATACAACAGGCTTGGTTCTTTTTTTTTGAGAGGCGCTGCTATTACATCTTCCTTATAAGAGAAGTAAATGTTTTCAAGGTTCAGTGATTCAGTAACAGGAAAACCATCAAAGATTTTTTTCCTTCCATAAGCGAAATAGATAATGGCAGTAATGCTTGCACACATTCCAATGGAAACAAAATAATCGGTGGTAAGCGTAAACCAGGGGTAACGAACCATCACGTAATAGGAAATATAACAGGCAATGTAAAAGCCATACAATCCTACAATGGTCAATAACCAGTTTTTAATATGACCAATGCGCTTTTCTTTTATGATTTTGAAAATTATCATGATAAAGTAAAAGGTCATGTGAGCCATGATGGCATAGACAACCAGCCGTAAATCGAGGATAAAATACTTTATCATTTTATAATGATTGAGCTTTAAATCAGCCGTGCTGAAATAATAGGGTATCATCAAAATAAAAATGACAGCAGCCGGGATGAAATGAAAAAAGAACTTGTTGAATTTCTTTTCTTCATTAAACACATAATCCACATACATTAATAATAAAGGGCCAAAAAGAAATTGCAAGGTCATACTAATGTTGCACAGGTAATGGTAGGGATTGTTTAAGCCTGTCCAGAAAAAAACATATTCCAATATAATGACCGACTGAACAAACAGGAAAAGTGTAATGATAAGGTCTGCAGTTTTTTTATTGCGGATGGCCAGGAATGAAAAAATGAATGAATGCAACAGCCCGACAAAAGCAAAACCATAAAATAAAAAAATGGACAAACTCATACCAGTAATTTAAGATGCAAATTAATCAAAATGCAAAGCTTAAAGGGTATTTCCCGATAAAGTGTGACTACAATCTGACGCAATAAAACAATATCAGCACAATTGGTAGTGCTGATAAGATTTCTTATTAAGATATTCCTGTTGCCTTCCCACACCCTAACCCTAAAGGGAATCATCGCGCGTTAGTAACTTATTGGGACAGGCTGCACGTAGGCTTGTAATTCATTTTAAAATATTTAAACAGTTTCTTAGAAATGATAATGTTCGTCTAATCATTTCCTGCTTCAATAATTTAAAACAAGTTCAGGTACATTCTTGAAGAAGATTTTTCTTCCTTCACCGGAACAGTTTCTTTTGAGTTATTTTTTATTGAGATGTTAAGCCTTGATAAAATATGTTCCCCAACTCTCAGGGCATTTGCCATAATCGTGAGCGAAGGATTTACAGCGCCACAGCTTGGGAAAAAACTTGCATCCACCACATATACATTTTCCAGGTCATGCGTTTTGCAATTAATATCCAATACTGAGGTTTTAGGGTCAGTTCCAAAACGCATGGTTCCGTTTTGATGTGAAACTCCACTCACACCTAAATCGTAACCAATGTAAACAGCATCTTTAAACGCTTCATCTTTCTTTGCAATCTCTGCTATGATGCTTTTTAATTTTGACTTTAATTTATCATAAGCCTCGCGATTGGTTTGTGTTACTGAAAGTTTTATTGAACCATCATCGGTAAGCGTAACACGATTTTCAGCACGTGGCAAATCCTCTGCTGTTACCCAGAAGTCAATGGAGTGAGTTGAAATTTCTTCTGCACTCATGCCCGGCAAAACATCTTTTGCTAAACCCGCCAGCGTATCGTAATCCGTTTTTCCCATCAGCTGTATGGCACCTAAGGGAAATTTGTATTCATCAGTAGCATGATAAAAGTCGGCAACACCAAATGCTTTTTGAAACTGTGCACGATTTTCTTTCTTTGAAACTACTATCAGTGCTCCATTGTTATGTGCCATGTAATTTCTTCCTACCTGGTCGCTGCTGTTGGCAAGCCCGTTAGGATGTTTTTCATTGGCACTATTTAAAAATAAAGCTGCTGAATTAATTGCACCGCATGAAACAATGATGGTATCAGCAGAAATAGTCTGCTGTACTCCATTTTGATTCACAACCACGCTTGTTACCTTTTTTCCTGCTGCATCCGTCATTAGCTTTTCAGCTTTGCAATTGGTCATTAAGGTAACATTGCTGTAAGTTAATGCTTCGCGGATGGCCACCACATGTGCATCAGCCTTTGCTTCTGTCAAATCAGGGAATCCGTCAAAATTACTCAACCGCAAAGGCGATGCCCCTCTGATGCATTCGTCCATGCGAACTGCAACAGGACATGGGTATGGATGATAACCCAATGCACGAAACTGCAAAAACAATTCATGCATATCCGGCTCCATTTTTAACGATGGAAATGGATAGGCTTCTGATGAATAGGGTTCGGTAATATCATAACCACGTGTACCATGTACACTGTACATTTTTTCCGCCTGCGAATAATATTTTTCAAGGTCGTTGTACTTAATAGGCCATGCCGGTGAAACTCCGTCAAAATGCTGCACCTCGCTGAAATCACTCTGTCGCAAACGCAACAATGCAGCTCCATACATTTTTGTATTGCCACCCACACAATAATGCGTGTAAGGTTCAAAAGCTTCATTGTTTTTATCATACCATTTTTCTTTGGTGCGGTAGCGGCCTTTGGTGGCTACTTCAACCGGATCCCAGTTCTCTTTTTCACGGGGAATGAAATCTCCTCTTTCAAGAATTAAAATTTTCTTACCTGATGGTGCCAGTTTATGAGCAATGGTTCCACCCCCTGCCCCGGTGCCTATGATAATAATATCGTATTGATTCATGATGATTGTCTTTAAATGAAATTGAAATCAAACTTCAAATTCAAAGACAATAGTAATAAGGGAGAAAAAAATTATTTGTCGCAGAGCAGACAAGAGATGACAGAAGTTGGAAATTCGATTATCAAATTGAAAAGCATATTAAACCGCTCTTCAAAAAAAAGGGAACCTTGTAAAAGCTCCCTAATAATTTGACATATTCCTGGTATGATAAATTTCATTAAGCTGTTTGCTTTTTGTGTTTAGAAGACTTCTTTTCACTTAATAAATCATAATCAGTTATCACGCGCAGTAATTCTCCAACACTCCAGGCCTGTGCAATACAACCTCGCGGTGCGTTTGGAGCATCGCCATCAAAAATTTCAGAAATACTACCAACGCAATGCTCACTAAAATGATAAGTGAAATTCTCTATTACTTTTTTTGCTTCAGCTTTTCCGTCAGTTCCTTTCACTTTTATGATAGCATCTATATAAGGACCGAGCAACCAGCTCCAAACTGTTCCCTGGTGATAGGCAGCATCACGATGCCATTGGTCACCACCGTAAGTGCCTTTATAATCAGGATTATCCTGTGATAAACTTCTTAAGCCAACCGGAGTATAAAGTTTTTCAGAAACAGTTTTTAAAATCAATTCCGCTTTTTCTCCTTCTATCAAAGTATAAGGTAAACTCAAAGCGAACAATTGATTCGGTCGTACTGCTCTATTCTTATAATCATCTTTGATAAAATCATATAAACATTGTTGCTCTTCATTCCAATAAATTTCTGTGAATTGATTTTTTATTTTATCAGCGTGAGTTGAAAATATTTTTGCTGCATCATTTTCATTATTCAGTTTAAGCAAGTCAGCATAAATCATAAGCGCATTGTACCATAATGCATTTATTTCAACAGCTTTACCAATACGCGGAGTTACCACCCAATCACCGACACGTGCATCCATCCAGGTAAGTTGTTGACCGTCAGATCCCTGGTAAAGCAAGCCATCGTTGTTCGCGTGAATGTTATATCGCGTCCCTTTAAAATGCCAGTCAATAATTTCTTTCAACACGGGAAGCAATTCATTCAGTACAAACTTTTTATTTCCAGTTGCATCTAAGTATTTTTTAATCGCAATAAAAAACCAAAGTGTGGCATCCACCGTATTGTACTCAGGCTCTTCACCATAATCAGGAAAACGATTGGGTAACATTCCCTGCGAAACACTTTTTGCAAAAGCTGAAAGAATTTTTTGTGCATCGTCAAATCGCCCCGTTGACAGGCATAAGCCCGGCAATGCAATCATCGTATCTCGCCCCCAGTCACTGAACCAATGATAACCTGCAATTATGGTTTTAAGATTTTCACCGCGCTTAACAACAAACTGGTCGGCAGCAAGTGTGAGAATTTGCCTCACCCCCAACCCCTCTCCAAGAGAGAGGGGAGCAATAAGGCTTTCTCTTCGGGCTTTTTCTTTTGCAAATAGCTCCAATGAATTTTTATTGCTTGTATCTTCTGTGGAGATGACTATTCCAAATTTATCACCCGGTTCTAATTCCTTAGATAGTTTTCCATAAGTGAAAAGGTCTTCAGTAAATTCCTGTCCGCGATACTTATCAATTGCATAGTCAAAATTATAATACCAATCCTGTTGTTGCGGGAATGTGGTACCGGCAGCAAGAAACACATTTCAGGCAAGTCCTGGTAAGGCTTTACAATCAATGTGGAGTTCTCAAAACTGGCTTCGCGATTTATATTCTCATTGGCTCGAATAAGCGAATGAAAATCTTTTCCTGAAACAAGTGGAAGTAATTCCATGGTGAAACTTTGCTTCGCCTTCAACACTTCATATATAATGAGCGTTGTATTCTCACCATTAACAGCTGCAATGGTTTTTTTTATTTCAATTCCATTGGGCAATTCATAAATCCATTCAGGAAATAATTCTTTTTGAAAATGATTTTAAGAATGTATAACCATTTGGATGATTGGCTCCCAGGTATTGATTACTACTTAGTTCAAATTTTTCTTCGCCACAAATAATCGTTTCATCCAATTTTGAGAGCATCGTAACACGTCCGACAGGCGGCCTGGTTGAAGCAATCAATAAACCATGGTAGCGCGCGTTTGCACCGGCAACTGTAGAGCTTGCATAACCGCCAGCCCGGTTTCCAGCCATTCCAATTTGGATGATTGATTGAAGTCCTGAAGTGTTGTTGAACTGAAATTCATTTTTACTTAATTTTAGAAAGGGTCATGGTGAGCGAAGTCGAACCATTCGAATGGCAAACGCATTCACTTCGACTCCGCTCAGTGTGACCCAAAAGTATTACTCAATGAGGATGTATAAACAGTTATTGTCAATTAATTTTCGGTAGCAATTTCCATATAAACCTTAATCAAATCATTACCCTCAAATAAAATTTTATACATCTCTTCGTAACTTTCTAAACCCACTACTTTATGCGTTAAGAATTTATTTAATAACCCCGGCCACATCACTTCAGCATGTGCAAAGTCTTTTATGCCCATTTCAAAATATTCACGACTGGCATTTACAGTTCCCACCACTACTTTGTTTCCAAGCACGAAACCAAGATTTATCTTATCTGAAGGAATGGAAACATTCCGTCCGCCACCTGTAACACTTGACAAAATCAACACCCCATTTTTCCCAAGAATATTCATGCCTTCAAAAACAAAAGGAGAAAAGCCGGTTGCTTCAAAAATCAAATCATAAGGACCATCTTCTTTTGTGATTTCCATCAGCGATTTATTTTCAGTGCTGAAATATTTTGCACCCATTTCTTCAACAATGTTTGAATTAAGATAAGGTGCCGGAGTGCGCGCAATTGTGGTGGTTTCAATTCCTTTTAATCGCAACACCATTGTTGCCAGCAAACCTATTGGTCCTGCACCAAGCACTGCAGCTTTTTTCGGTTTCCAGACACGTAGCCTGCGCTGCAATTCAAATGCCTGTTCAATTCCTTTTTCAACAATTGAAATGGGCTCCGTAAGCACAGCAATGTTTTTTAATCCAATAGGAACCTTAATGATATACTCAGGATCTTCAACATAATACTCCGTTAAAAATCCGTGAAGCAGATTAATACCATGCTCGTAGTAATTATCATCAGTGGTCATATCGTAATTGCCTATTTTATCATAGATAGACATACCTGGCCTGCGCACTGTTGTCACCACGTAATCCCCTTTTTTAAATTCATGCACATTGTTTCCCGTTTCAACCACAACTCCCAAAGTTTCATGACCACAGATTAAATAATCAGAGCCGGGAGGTGGTGCACCGTACTCACAATTCACAATTTCTTTATCAGTGCCATCCACACCGATGTTTAAAATTTTTACCAGCACACCTCTGCCATTTGGAATGTCAGTTACTTTTGGTTTTGCAACGTCATGACGTAAATGCACTGAGTTTTTCTTGCCGGGATAAACGGCAACAGCTTTCATTACCTCTGTATTTGAGTTTCCGTTCAACTTAGTTGCAACGGTTAATTTTTCCTTTTCTAAAATTTCAGTATTCATTTTTTTTGTGTTCTGATTATTGATGTTTATTTAATTACTGCAAATGAAATGTTCGAATGATTTTTGTTTTGTTGCCCGAATGACAATCTGCGTTTAATTGAAAAATTAATTCCAGTTGGATATTTAAGTGCGTTTGTGCTCTTCAGGGAAAGGGTACAGCGCTTAGTCTTGACGGCTTCCCACACCTCGTCCCTAAAGGGCGTAACCACACCAGTGCAACTACTTTTTGCGAAATCTTTTTAAATTAATTCATCACCATCTCCTTAATCATTTTCTGATTCGATATTCCGGTGCTTTCTACTTTTGCAATAAGTGCAATCAGATTAGCAATTAATCCCGTCCAGCCAGTTTGGTGTGAAGCTCCAACACCGCGACCGTTGTCACCATGAAAATATTCATGAAACAAAATGTAATCTTTAAAATGGGGATCCGTTTGAATTTTCTCATTATAATTAAACACCGCACGTTTTCCATTTTCATCATTCATGAAAATAGTTGTAAGGCGATTTGAAACTTCAATGGCAACTTCTTTAAGTGAAAGCATTTTGCCGGAACGCGCAGGATATTCCACTTTAAAATCATCACCATAGTAACTGTGAAATTTTGTAAGTGACTCAATCAACAGATAATTTATCGGCATCCATATTGGTCCGCGCCAGTTGCTGTTACCGCCAAACAGGCCTGAATCACTTTCGCCAGGAGTGTAGGTTACTTTAAATTCTTTCCCGTTTGCATGGAAGACGTAAGGATGATCTTTATGCACTTTTGATAATGCACGAATTCCATAGTCTGAAAGAAATTCTGTTTCATCCAGCATTTTGCTCAGCAAACTTTTCATACGATGCCCGCGAAGCAATGCCATCAATTGCGATTCGTTCATTCCTTTATCCTTCCATCGCGAAACCAATTGCGTTAATTCTGGCTTGTATTGCAGGTACCAGTTTAAGCGATTCATAAAATCGGGAACTGCTTTTAATAATTCCTCATCCAATACTTCAACAGCAAACAATGGAATTAAACCAACAATACTTCTTACTTTTAATTTGGTTCGCTTATTATCAGGAGTACGCAGCACATCATAAAAGAACTGGTCTTCATTATCCCATAAATCAATCCCCTCATCACCAAGATTAGTCATAGCTCCGGCAATCAAAAGGAAATGCTCGAAAAACTTTGTAGCCATGTTTTCATAAACGTTATTTGTTCGTGCTAACTCCAGGGAGATACGCATCAGGTTGAGCGAATACATTGCCATCCAGCTTGTACCATCTGCCTGTTCAATATAACCGCCCGTTGGCAAATCATTGCTGCGGTCAAACACACCGATGTTATCTAAGCCAAGAAAGCCCCCCTGGAAAATATTCAACCCGTCTTTATCTTTTCGGTTCACCCACCAGTTAAAATTGAGAAGTAACTTATGAAAAACATGCTCCAAAAATTCTATGTCCCCTTTTCCTGTTTCCTCTTTTTCCATCTGGTAAACGCGTAATGTTGCCCATGCATGAACGGGAGGATTCACATCACCAAATGCCCATTCGTAAGCCGGTAATTGTCCGTTGGGATGCATGTACCATTCGCGGGTAAGCAACACTAATTGCGCCTTGGCAAAGTCCGCATCAATCATTGCAAATGTTACACAATGAAAAGCCAGATCCCATGCCGCATACCAGGGATATTCCCATTTATCGGGCATGGAAATAATATCTGCATTGTTCAGGTGAATCCATTCATGATTACGTCCTTTCCTTCTTTGTGTGGGAGGTTTAGGATGAGCCGGATCGCCTTTCAGCCATTGCGGAATATCTAAATAGAAAAACTGCTTGCTCCACAGCATACCTGCAAAAGCCTGGCGTTGCACCAATCGCGCATCAGCATCAGTAATACCTTTTTGTATTTCGTTGTAGAATTTATCAGCTTCTTTTTTTCTTGTTTCAAAAAGCGCATTAAAATTTTTGAATGGAGATGCTACTTTATCTTTCACCAGGCGCAGCTCAATTGTTTCTGAACCTTGTGCTTTCACATTGAGTAAATAATTGGCAGCAGCCCTTGTTCCTATCTTATCTTCATTAATTGCATTTCCTTTTTTTTGAATGATGTAATCGTTGATTCCATCTTTGCAGAATTCTGTTGGATTTTGAGCATTGTATAGGCGGTGTACATTAGTTTCATTATCACAAAAAAGTAAATCAGCTCTCCTGTCGCAATATAATGTGAAGTCCCCCAACTCACGATGCTGAATTTTTATTTCACCGGCTTTGGAGGATGATAACACAGGTTTGTATTTATCATAACCCCAACTCCATGTATTGCGAAACCACAATGTTGGAAGAACATTGAGCATAGCATCTTCATTACCACGGTTATGAACGGTAAGCCTTATTAATAAATCTTCGGTATCATTTTTTGCATATTCAATAAAGACATCAAAATATTTATCGTCATTAAAAATTCCTGTGTCTATCAATTCATACTCATCTTCCTGTTTTCCTCTATTTCGATTTTCATCAATCAATTTTGAATATGGAAATTCATGCTGCGGATATTTGTACAGCATTTTCATGTAAGAGTGTGTTGGCGTTGAATCCAGATAGTAATAGTACTCTTTCACATCCTCAGCATGATTACCTTCATTACCAGTCAATCCATAAATGCGCTCCTTTAAAATCGGGTCGCGATGATTCCATAATGCAAGTGAAAAGCAAAGCAATTGTTTGTCATCACTGATGCCGCCAATGCCTTCTTCACCCCAGCGATAAGCCTTGCTGCGTGCCATATCATGCGATACATGCTCCCATGCGCTGCCTGTTGGTGAGTAATCTTCACGTACCGTTCCCCACTGACGCTCCGTTAAATAAGGTCCCCATTTTTTCCAATTTAATGACTTACTTTTTGTTGCTGTTAAACGATTATGCTCCGGTGTCATGATTTATTCAATTTAAATAAATCCAAAATAAGATACTAAGCAGAAAAATATTTGTCGGTGAGTTTACTTTTGAACTGAAGAAAAATGAATTAGAAAATAAAATCATCAGCCCATCTTAAAATAAAAAAAGGCCCAAGGCTTTTTAACCCTGAACCCGAAAATCCCCTAATTCTATTTTTATCTAACGTTCAAATCACTATAATTTAACATAAGCCATTTCATAATTATTGAAGGCTATTATTAACGCAAACTCCTGATTTCTAATTCAAAACCTTACGGGGTTAGTGAATTATACCTTCATGCTTTTCAATTCGATGATTCAAAATCTTATGGGATCAGAGAATCACTCTTTTCAAAATTCAAAACCTTACGGGGTTAGTGAATTGTGCCTTCATGCTTTTTAATGCTATGATTCTAAATCTTACGGGATCAGAGAATCACTCTTTTCAAAATTCAAAACCTTACGGGGTTAGTGAATTATACGTTCATGCTTTTAATTCAACAATTCAAAATCTTACGGGATTAGTGAATCACTTTTTCAAAATTCAAAACCTTACGGGGTTAGTTAATTGTACTTTAATGTCTTTCAATTCGATGATTCTAAATCTTACGGGATCAGAGAATCATACTTTTCAAAATTTAAAACCTTACGGGGTTTTGGAGCTTACTTAATTTACTGAGAATGCATCATTGTTTATTTCAATTTCCTTTCTGCTGTAACTGAACATTCCGGAGTCTTTCAGCTCATTCAACAATATGGTTACACTCTGGCGTGATGTTGAAATTAATCCTGCAATATCATTATGTGTAAGATAGTTGGCCAGAATGATCTTATTACCCGAACGTCTGCCCTCAGATGTTGCCCATTCTTTAAAGAAATTAATAAGGCGTGTTTTTACATCATTAAAAACCAGGTTGGAGTGACGCGTTTCCAGCTTGCGTAATTTCCCCCCGACTTTTTTTGCAAAGTTCAATGCAAGTATTGCATGGCGATTCAGGATTGATTCAAACTCGATGCGGTTGAATGAGCAAATTACCGTATCATCCATCAGTGCAATGGCATATTCTACATCACTATCCCTTTTGCCGAAAGCAATATCTCCGAAAAAATCTCCTTCACGTATTATCTCCTTTATCATTTCATTACCATTATCATTCATCTCCGAAATTTTGATTACGCCCTTCAGCACCAGGTATATCCTGTTATCTGACTCACTGTCGAAATAAACATTTTCGCCTTTATCAGCTACTTTGAAATTTGCACTGGCGCAAAGTTCTCTCAATTGATCCTGGCTTAAGTTGGTTGATAATGCATGACTGCTTAAATAATGTTGTTTGATTTCAGTGTTCATTTTATTGAGTGTTTTGTATGTTAAAGTTTGTTATTGGAATTATTCTAAAGAAGATTTTGCAATTTGCTTTCCAGTAAACTTTTAGGTGCGCTTCCCACTACCTGGTCAATCAGCTCTCCGTTTTTGAAAAATAAAAAGTGTGGCAATTCACGTACGTTAAATTCTTCAACTGTGTTTTTACTTTTCTCTATATCTACTGTAAAAAAATTTATCCTGTCATTATAGCGTTTGCTCAATTCTGAAAATATCGGTTTTGCTATCTGGCAACTTCCGCTCCAATCGGCAGTGAATTTTACAACTGCTACTTTTGATTTTTCCAAAACGAGCTGCCTGAATTCATTTTTGCGCGTCCCGTTTATTTTCTGTGTCGTCATTGTGTGATTACTGATTTGATGATTGCCAATAGTCCACAGTCGTGCCAAAGAAATTTCTCTACCATCTTAATTTTTCCAAAACCATTAATAACACTGGCGTTTCAGACTGATAAATAAATTTTTTTTCCAAAAATTGCCATAAAAAAAACCCCCAATATTTTGGGAGTTTCACAATATGTTGGGAAAAAATAATTGGGAATTTTCTCAAATCCCTTTCCTGTTACTTTACTTAGGCAGCAACTGTTGCATTCAAAAATACCAGCTGACCTAAATGGTAACTTTGATGAATAGTACGACTAATGATGATGTTTAATTTATTACGATGTGGTTCCTTTAAAAAATCTTCAGGTGAAACTGAATTGTGTCGTGTGAACCAATCGCCAGGTTGCATTTCGCTAAAGTGCTTATTCAGTTTGGCATTTATATCATGCCAGCATTTTTTCAAATCTGCCATTGAAGGTTTTTCCACGCCTGATTTATCTTCATTGGAAATAAAAATGTTTTGAAGATTCGGGAAAAGCATTTCACCAAACCCTAGCAATGGAATCATGGCATCATTTACAGCAACCAAATGACCAAGGAGGTAAAGGCCACTGTTTCTGCCGGGAGCCACTTCTGACTTTACCTGCTCTTCCGTGAATGTATCGAATATCTTATCCACTTTAGAATTCTCTTTGTTCCAGGCATCTAAGGCCATCTTAATAAACAGTTGTTGAGTTTGCATAATTGTGTGTTTTAAATTATTAATTATTTAATGAGTAAGCTAAGACGAATTATTCTCCTTCAAATTTTAAAACAGCAAAAGACTTTGATCTACCCATGAACATTTAAACGAATTATGCTCTTATATATGCTTTTACTTTTCCCTTGCTATGCCAAGCTTCTTCATTCTTGCTTCCAGTGTTGTTGGCTTCAGTCCAAGTATTTTTGCAGCGCCACGTTCACCACTCACTTTCCAGTTGGTTCTGTTTAATACATCTATTATATGATTTTTTTCTACTGTATTTAAATCAACGGTTTTGGTTTTTGTATTGGCTGCTTTTTTCGGGAGCCAGTCACCCAGTTCAAGAGTATTTCCACTGCTGATTATTAAAGCACGTTCAACAATGTTTTCCAACTCGCGGATGTTACCGGGGTAATCATAATTCATCAATTCATCAATGACTTTTTTAGGGATGTTAGTAATCTTCTTACCGATTTTCGCTTCATATTTTTTACAAAAATGCTTTACCAAAAGAGGTATATCTTCCATACGCTCGCGCAACGGAATGCTTACAATTGGAAATACATTTAAGCGGTAATACAAATCCTCACGAAAATTATTTTTTTCAATTTCCTTTTCTAAATCGCGGTTGGTAGCAGCAATTACACGTACATTTACTTTATGTGTTTGTGGATTTCCCAATCGTTCAAATTCACCTTCCTGCAAAACACGAAGAAGCTTTGACTGCAAATCAACAGGTAATTCACCCAGCTCATCCAAAAAAATAGTTCCGCCATCTGCCAGCTCAAATCGTCCAATCTTTCTTTCTGTAGCTCCTGTAAATGCTCCTTTCTCATGACCGAATAATTCACTCTCAATTAAATTAGCCGGCAATGCAGCACAATTTATTTTTACTAATGGGCGGGCACTTCGCTTACTTATACTGTGAATAGCCCGACACAACAATTCCTTGCCTGTTCCGCTTTCTCCAAGAATTAAAACAGTTGCGTCTGTTGATGCTACCTGTTCCACTTTGCGCAATACTTTCTGAAAAACTTTGCTCTTACTGATTATTTCATCAAAATTATGAGAGAGCTTAATTTCATCCTGCAGGTATTGATTCTGTGCCTGCAACCTCGCCTGCTCCTGCTCCATCAGCACTTTTTCTGTAATATCTATAAACATGGTACGAGTAAACTTACCGCTTCGGTCGGGGTTTGACCACCATTGAATCCAGATAGGCTTGCCATTGTCTTTACGCCTTAACTCCAGTATAACTCCTTTTGTATCTGTTCCCTTTCCAATAAATTCAAATGCTTTTTTTAATCTCTCCTGGGCTTCAGGAGTATCGGGCACCAGGGTGCGCCCATAAGTTTTATTAACTTCATCTGCACGTACACCAAGAATTTTTAAAGCTGCACGATTGGCTCTGATAAATTTGGTATCCAGGCCTTCGTGTACATATGCAATCGGGGCTTCTTCAAACAAATCACGGTAGCGCTCTTCGCTGTCATTAAGCAACAATTGCAATTCAGCATTTGCAATTTTTAATTTTTCCTGCGCCACCTTGCGCTCAATCTCTGCCCCTGCACGCGCAGCAAAAATTTTCAGTATGTTGGTATGGTTTTCATTTTTTGAAAATTTCCGGGAATCAAACGCAGCCAGGTGTCCGAGTACTTCCCCGGTTGTCGGACTTAAAACAGGAACAGCCATGTACGCTTCAAGGCCTTTTTCTTCAGGATATAATTTTTCAAGATTTTCAGGAATAAAAACATTATTGCCTTCAATTGCTTTGGAGCAGGGAAACTTATCCGTATCGTATTCTAAATTTTCAATCAGGTTTCCACTTTCAGCAAATGCAATGGTTCGTAATCGTGTTTTATCACTGCGGGTACATTCTGTAACAATAGAGAAACGAACATTTAAAGCAATGGTGATGTACTTGGTAAGTGTTTCAAAAAAATCCATACCAATAACTCCAGCTACTCCCTCAGTAATTAACTGAATACTTTCCTGCTCCTGCTTTTTCTTAGTGATATCACGAACAATACTGCAACTGTATTCCTTCCCTTCAAACTCAATAAAATTATTTACAATTTCGACATTGTAGTAATGCCCGTCTTTATGCTTGTGTTTTGATTCAAAAACTATTTTCTTTTGATTTTTTGTATTAAGCCAATGCCTCTTCCACTTGCCAGGATCCATGTTTGGATTCAAATCAAGCGTAGTCATGTGCAAAAGTTCGTCATGCGTATAGCCACATAACTCGCAGGCGGCATCATTCACCTGAATTATGTTTGCCTCCGAATCAATCCAGTAGATGGCTTCATTTAAATTTTCAATAGTAAAATGAAAGAGCTTTAAATTCTTTTTGAGCTCACTGGTTTTAATTCCTGTTTTAGACATTTTCCCGGTTTATAAAATTACCTGCTGAATTGATTCGCCAATTTAAACACTATTTACTAATTCAAGATGTAATTCATATGACAATTTTAAAAACACAGTATAACTATACTTGCACTAAAAAAGTTTAATGACCCTACTTTATATATTTTTCCTTACTGCCATAATCAGTTTTGCGGGCTCTATTCATATAGGCCCGGTTAACCTTATGGTGATACGCACATCACTCCACCATGATTTGAAATCGGCCATCCTGGTGAGTTTAGGCGGTTGTCTTCCTGAATTGCTGTATGCCAGTATTGCAATTGCCGGAGTAACTTTTTTAAATGAACATCCTGAACTTCTTACGAAAATTAATTATGCAGTGGGGCCTGTTTTGTTTTTGGTTGGAATATACTTCCTAAATCAAAAATCGAAAAAGAATAAACATATCACCGAAAACAGATCACAATCTTTTACAAAAGGAATTATACTTGCCACATTAAATCCACAATTGCTTCCATTTTGGTTCGGAATTTTAATTTACATCAACAGCATTGTAATGGTTAATGAAACAAGCGAAAAAATTGCCTTCATAACCGGAACAGCTTTTGGCGCTTTCGTGCTGCTGTCTTTTTATGCATTACTGGCTTTTAAAAAGCGGCATGTTATCAATCAATATCTTGCTAAATTTAATTTTGACAAGCTAATGGGCTGGAGCCTTATTGGATTAGCTGCGCTTAAAGGAATTTCGTTCTTGTATTGATGTAAGGATAATTAAATGTTTTTCAGAAATCTTTTAAGACAAATCTTCTATTGAGATAAAAATTTGGATTCTTTATTTCAGTATCCTTATAGGTTTTTGGAAGTATGATTTTTTATTAAAATCTCTTTTTGCATTCATGGCTGCAAAATGTCTGCATGAATAAAGATATTCATCGTATTAATATTTTGAAAATATAAGCTGGCTTTTGGAAAAGCACCTCTTCGCATTTCAATATATTTCTGCATTGCATTTGATGAAAAACTGAAAGATAACACTAGCAAAACAAACCTATTGCAGAAGCAAAGTTATACTAGCCTATCAAAATCCATGTTAACCCGAATGCTTCAGATACAACCCATTGGCACATATTTTCAATAATAACAGTTGCATATGTGCTATATTTTTATTAAAGTTGTTTCAAATAATCTAACTCTACAATCATATGAAAAAAGCAACACTACTTATTGCTCTTATTGCACTTTACACACAGGCATTTAGCCAGGCTTGGAATCTGTCAGGCAATGCAGGTACTAACTCTTCAAACAATTTCCTCGGAACCACAGACAGCAAGCCAATTAAATTCAGAACCAATAACTCGGTTAGAATGACAATAACCTCAGGAGGCAAAGTAGGAATAGGTTCTGTATCCCCGGTTTCAACCTTGCACATTAAGGCAACTTCAAACAGTTCGCAACTGGTTATTGATGCATATGCCAATCAGTATGATTCTCTTCCGCTTATTCGTCTTAGAAATGCAGCGGGTTATGATCTAATGCACATTCATTCAGATGATTCAACGAATACCTACATCGGCCTGAATGCCGGAAGAAAAAACGACACCACTAATCTAAGCTCTGATGGAACCAATAATACTTTTATTGGCTCATATGCAGGGGCAAACAATACAACAGGTTATTCAAATACTGCCATTGGAAGCAGAGTATTGATGAGTAATAATTATGGAGACTGGAATACGGCATGCGGTGACCAGGCGTTAGCACTAAATACCTATGGCAGTACTAATTCTGCATTTGGCTACGCAACCCTATATTACAATATAAACGGGCTAAGTAATACAGCAATGGGCTTCCGTGCATTACATTCATGTTCAAGCGGACAAAAAAATACCGCTATTGGTTTTCAAGGTTTATTCAGTAACACCACAGGTAATAACAATTGTGCCGTTGGCAGCGAAGCATTGCTTTATAATAATGATGGATTTGATAATACAGCTGTTGGTTTTCAGAGTCTTTATACCAATTCAAACGGAAATTATAATACGGCAATTGGCAAATATGCACTAAGGCAAAATACATCTGGTATTTATAATACAGCTTCAGGCGTTCAGGCGCTTTATAATAATACAATCGGAACCGGAAATTTAGCCGATGGTTTAAATGCACTTTATAATAACACATCAGGAATTAATAATACTGCGGTAGGATACGATGCTATGTTTTATAATGTTTCGGGGAGTTATAATACTAATCTTGGAAGACAAGCAGGAAGTAACAATGGTTACAACCCAACAAATTTTTCATCATTTGGATATTATGCAGGTCATCTTGGAAATAATTCCAATACCATTGAAATAGGAAACTCCAGTGTTAGCTGGATAGGAGGACAAGTTATCTGGAGTACTTACAGCGACAAAAGAATTAAAGACAATATTCAAAGCAATGTGCCGGGGCTTGAATTCATCAATAAATTAAATCCTGTTACCTACAATCTTAACATTCATCGCGAGAATGAAATCTGCGAAATAAATAATGACGCTGATTGGGAAGGCAAATATGACATTGAAAAAATTGTTCAAACTGGTTTCATAGCACAGGAAGTGGAACAAGCTGCCAAAATGTGTAATTATAAATTCAGCGGAGTACAACCACCATCAGGAAATGCCAAACTCTATTCAATACAATATGCTGCATTTGTTGTTCCATTGGTTAAGGCAGTGCAGGAACTGGATAAAACAACCATTGAATTAAAAAAGCAGAATGAAGAATTGAGAGAATTAAATGAGTTGATTATATCAGTACTTTCCGAAGAGCAACAACAAAAGCTGAATTCTCTTCGAAAAGAAAAATTAATACCGGAGGATGAATCAGGGGGACTTCTGTTTCAAAACAATCCCAATCCTTTTACTGATAAAACCGTTATAAAGTTTTATATACCGGTTAAAGCACATCAGGCAGTAATAAAGATTTATAATGCCGATGGAAAAGAAATCAATACCTACTCGATTACATCAAAAGGTAAAGGACAAATTGAAATCAACGGTAATACACTAGCTGCCGGTACATATTCTTATGTTCTTATAGTTGATCAAAATATTGTTGATAGCCGACAGATGGTTTTATTTTAATAAAATCACAAGATTTGATTCTCCTGAATATTTGAGTTATAGCTAAGGCTTTTGCAATCTTAAATATTGTGGTAGCTGGAATACCATTGTATTATTCATTTTAATAAAGTTATTTGCCATTACTTTAAATACAATCTGGCAGCTATCATTAAATAATGATTTATCACTTTTTAAAAGTTTTGATGCAAATCAGCTTGCGGTTTTTCTTCCGCAATGTACAAGTGAAGGGATTGGAAAACATCCCTCAAACCGGGCCATTATTAATAGTATCCAATCATCCAAACACTGTTTTAGATCCAATTGTTATTGGATGCTTTGTTGACAGAAAGATTTTTTTTCTTGCTGCTGCCAAATATTTCAAATCGGGATTTGCAAAATGGCTTTTGCCAAAATTCAACATGATACCAGTATTCCGTGCGCAGGACAACCCGGATGAATTAAAAAATAATGATGAGGTGTTTTCGAAATGCTATGATCATTTAAAAAATAACGGTGTCATCTTAATATTTCCTGAAGGTATAAGCCTAACCAACCGTCAATTGAAAAAAATAAAAACAGGTGCTGCACGCATTGCGCTTGGCGCAGAAGCAGCAAATGCTTTCGCGCTTAACGTAAAAATAGTCAGCATAGGGTTGAATTATTCTGACCCTCATAATTTTCGCAGCGATGTTTTTATAAATGTTGATGAGCCAATTGAGGTTATGAATTATAAAGAGCGCTATTCGGAGAATGATATTGCTGCCGTAAATAAAATGACTGATGAAATCCGTTCACGTCTTGAAAAACAAATTATTGCTATTGAGGATGCTGCTATTGATGAACTGGTAAAAAAAATTGAGATCATTTATAAATCACAATTGCTTAAAGACCTTGGATACACACCAAAAATTAAGGAACATGATTTTATTGTAACCAAAGCCATTAATGAAGAAGTGCATTATTATTACCGGTATCAACCACAACGAGTCGAACAGTTTAAAAGAGAAATTGATGAATACTTCAGGATCCTTGACCGGTTAAAACTGAGTGATCGTGTATTGAAAAAATTTCCTGGTCAGGGATCTATCCTTATTGATACAATGAAAAGTGTGTTTTATATACTTATTGGACTACCTGTCTTCATTTATGGGCTTATCAATAACTATATACCATATAGATTACCAGGGTTCATTACAAACAGACTTAACATTGCCCGTGATTTTCATGGTGCTTTGTATATGCTCATCGGCACACTTTCATTTTTAATTTTTTATGGATTGCAAATAACACTGGTGCACTATTTTTTTCAAAACATTTTAATTACGATATGTTATGCAGTTATGCTTCCGATAACAGGATTGTTCGCTTATTATTATGCCAGGCGCTACAACAATATGCGCGGGCGCTGGTTAATCTTTTCCCTATTTTACCGAAAAACCTCCCTCATAACCGCTATTCTTAACATGCGCCAGCGCATTATTGATGAACTTGAAAGAGGGCGAAAAGAGTATACAGAGATGGGTTTGTAATTAGCTTAACCGCAGAACAGCAAAATTTCGAAGCATCCTTAAGCTAAAATTTCGAAAGTAATTCCAGTTGAATTCTTAAAAATTAAAACATCAAACCACCATGAGCTCCAAATTGAATTCTTGATGATTAGACCTTGGTACCACCAAAGAAAACTGAATCAGTATAATATTCGGTTAAATACAGATTTCCAGCATTGTCTTTAACAATGGCTGTGGCATAATCATCATAATAACTTGCTGCCTTATTTGCCCAAATATATGATTATGAGAAACCAGAAACAGGGATTAGAAATACTGTGAGAATAATAAAAGAAAGCTTGTTCATTAGTTATAGTTTTAATGGAATTGTAATGTTTCGATAGTTAACATTACTAAACAAAATTTGATTATCGCCAGCAACGATTTTATTAAAACGCCTTAAAAATTTAAGCAGGAATCTCAAATAAAATAAGAAGAATTGAATAGCTTGATTGGCATTAACTGATAAATCTCATAATTAACCTTTCGATTATTTTGTTATCTTCACAATTGTAAAAATTGCATTGGTGCAACTATCAATTGCTATTTGAGTTAAGTTAAAACTTTTGCGTTAATGCAATTTGTGGTATGAATAAACCACTATGGACTTAAAATACAGCTTAATTGCTGTATTGTAGATATAACTTCTTATAGTTAAACATTAACTTAAAATTCAAACAACATGCAAAAACAACTACTTAGTTTACCGGTACTGTTAATCAGTTTATCTTTAAATGCTCAAACATGGCAATGGGCTGCCGGAGTTGGCGCCAATGGAGGCAATGAAAATGCAACAGCTATTGTTACTGATGGTGCTTCTAATGTTTATGTTGCAGGAAATTTCACCGGAAGCAGCCTTACTTTTGGAGGTAATACACTAACCAATGGTGGTGCAACTGATATGTTTATAGTTAAATATGATCCCTGGGGTGGAGTTGTTTGGGCCAAACGTATTGGAGGCACTAATAATGACAAAGTACATGGGCTGGCAATAGATTTTAATGGCGATTTGTTGATTACAGGAATTTATTTTAGCAATGTACTATCATTTGGCAGTGTTTTTTTAACTAATACAACTGCAGGCTATAGCGACTTGTTTTTAGCCAAGCTGGATCCTTCCGGCACAATTCTTTGGGCTAAAAAAGGTGGTGGAAACAATAATGATATATCAAACAGTATCAGTTCTGATCCTACCGGAAATATTTTTATTGGTGGAAGTTTCAGCAGTACCACACTTACATTCGGCACATCAAGCGTAACCAAAACCGGCAACCAGGATGCTTTTATTGCAAGGTTTGATATGAATGGAAATTATAACTGGGCCATTACATCAAGCGGAACAGGCAGCATAGCTGAATGCACATCAGTATGTGCTGATGCAAATGGCAATATCAATGCAACAGGATATTTTAATGCGGCAAATGTTGCATTCCAGGGCATTACACTTATTAACTCCGGGGATAAGGATGTTTTTGTGGTTAAATATAATGGCAATGGAGTTATCTATTGGGCAAAGTCAGCTGGCGGACCTAATGATGATAAATCCAATGCAATATGTAATGGAAGCAATGGCGATGTTTATATAACCGGTAATTTTGTTAGTTCCGTAATTACATTTGGTACAACTACCTATAACAACACCAATCCTTCAACTGAAGATATTTTCCTCGCAAAGCTGGACCAGTTTGGAAATTTCGGCTGGGCAAGAACTTCCGGAGGTAATGGAAGTGATGCCGGCAACGGAATTACAACTGATGCAAGCGGTAACGTATACATAACAGGATACTACAGCTCAATTGTAAACTTCGGCAGTGCTACATTAACAACCAACGGAACACTTGATATTTTTCTGGCACGATATAATTCTTCAGGCGTAAATGGATATGCTAAAGGTGCAGGAGGTACAGCTATTGATATTTCTTATGGTATTGCTTTAAGTCCGTCAAACAATGCATACCTGGCTGGTGGTTTTTTTAGTTCATCATTTCAATTAGGAAGCACAACGCTGTTTAATGCTAATACCGGGGATAGCCTATCGGATATTTTTGTTACCATGCTTAATCATGTTAATAATATCAATGCTATAACTAATGAAGAAGAGTTAACAGCTTTCCCTAATCCTTCAGCAGGTACTGTTACATTTAATTTTCCATTACAGGCTAATGAATTATTTGTATACAATGCCGAAGGCAAGTGCATTCAAAGGCAACTGATTTCAGGCAACAAAAGTGATCTGATTTTTAATGATGATGGTATATACCTGGTTAAAGTTTCAGGTAATGATGTTAATTACACTAAAAAAATCATAGTTCAACATTAAATGTTAGAAGGAAAAGACTGATGCTTACATCATTTTTTCGCGCTTGATAAGATAAGGGAGCAACACTTGCCTGTAACCCTTATTAATATCTGCCTCAACAAAATCGATGCGGTATTGCGCACATTTTAATTTTAATTCTTTTTCGAATGTGCTTATAGCTTCGAGGTAGGCAGTGCGCACCTGGTTGCTGTGCACCTTAACCTTTTCACCGGTTTCAACATCAATAAATTCATATGGCCTGTTTTCAAATGAAAAATCAAGCTCTTTTGATTTATCCACCACATGAAATAAGATTACTTCATGTTTGGCATATTTTAAATGTTGTAAAGCACTGAACAGCTCTGCTGAATTACCACCTGCTTCAAACATGTCGCTGAAAATTACTACCAGCGAGCGTTTGTGAATATTTTCAGCAATCTGATGAAGCGCAGAGGCTGCAGAAGTCTGACGCTGTTGCGGATTTTCTGCAATTGCCCGTTCAAGATAAGTGTACAATAATTTATGGTGAACAGTGGTTGATTTAGCAGGAGTACTTACCTCCACTTTGTCAGAAAAAATACTTAGACCTACTGCATCACGCTGCATCTTTAAGAGATAGGCAATCGAGGCTGCACAGTAGGCTGAAAAAGTAATTTTATTTAATTGTTGTGGATTTTTTTTATCCGGCTCTGGATAATGCATGCTTGATGAATTATCAACCACCAGCTGGCACCTTAAATTGGTTTCTTCTTCAAAACGTTTAATAAACATTTTATCCGTCCGACCATACAATTTCCAGTCAATAAACCGTGTACTTTCTCCGCTATTGTATAGCCTGTGTTCGGCAAATTCAACACTGAAACCATGAAAAGGCGATTTATGAAGGCCTGTAATAAACCCTTCCACCACTTGTTTAGCAATAAGTTCAAGGTGGCCGAGCTGTTGTATTTCGTTCTGATTGATTACCATATATTCAATCTGATAAACTTAGTAATAAACATTAAAGACACAAAAAAAGTGTGAGATGAACCTCATACTCACACTTTTTATTGTTTAAAACCGGAAGGAATTATGCCAGTTGTGCATCAAGTTTACCAGCCAATACTGATTTAGGTACTGCGCCTACTTGCTTGTCAACTACTTTACCACCTTTAAAATACAGTAATGCTGGGATATTTCTGATTCCGAACTGCATGGAAATATTGGGGTTGTTATCAACATTTACTTTACCCACCACGGCTTTGCCATCGTATTCTTTTGCTATTTCTTCAACGAAAGGTCCAACCATGCGGCAAGGTCCGCACCACTCAGCCCAAAAGTCAACCAAAACAGGCTTGTCTGATTTTATTACTAACTCTTCGAAGTTAGCATCTGTTAATTCTAATGCCATAATATTTATATTTTAATGATATTTATAAGTTCTGTTAAGAGGGGACGAAAATACTATCTTTTTATTTTCATACGGGTTAAACATTATTTAAAATAAGATAATTTTAATGAAAGGTGATCCAAACGCTATAAGCATTGGCATTTTTGACACGTGCAGCCTCTCAATTAATCCTAAGGTTCTCTCCTACAAGCATTTCAAGTGCTTCAAAGGTCTCTTTACCAAAATTAACCCTCGAATTGCGCGGTTGTGCCTCAACCTGAATTTTAAGGTCGCGGTTAATAATGCTGAACCTGATTGGTACCCTGCCGGGAAATTGATTTACAACATCAGCCAACTGACTAATGAATTTTGTATTCACTTCATCAGAATCAACAGTAATGGTAATACTCCTTGCCATTTCATTTCCAATATCACCTAGAAGTTTTACTTCATTAATCATCAGTTCATAATCATCTTCACGCTGGTACTTAAGCTGAACAGTAGCTTTAATAAAAACAAACATGTCTTGCTTTAAGTATTTTTCGTATTCGAGGTATTTTTTTTCATTGAACAAGGGAAACTCCATCGTTCCCGATAAATCTTCAATTGTAAATATTCCAAACCGCTTTCCGGTTTTTCCTACACGATGATTAGCAACAGTTATTATTCCTGCGAAACTGATATCACGTTTATAATATTTTTTCAGGTCTTCATTTAATTCAGCAATCGTAACATTGCAAAAACTTTTAAGCTCATACTTAAATAAATCAAGGGGATGGCCACTTAAATAAAACCCGATTACTTCTTTTTCATGATGCAATTTTTGCAATACGCTCCATTCTTCAACAACTGGCAATTTAGGTTCTGGCATTTCAGCTTCCATTACATCGCCAAACAAACTTACCTGCGCACTTGATGCCTGCTCATGATGCGCCTGGCCATACTTTACTGCCTTATCCAAACCATTCAAATTATCTTTATCTATTGCAAAATATTGGGCCCGGTGAACTCCTTCAAAACTATCAAAAGCCCCTGCATATACACAGGCTTCGAGGGTGCGTTTATTTACTGCACGTAAATTAGCACGCGATGTAAAATCAAATATAGATTTATAGGGCCCGTTTGCTTTTCGTTCCTGTATTAACGATTGAATTGCATTTTCACCAACACCTTTTACACCGCCCAGTCCAAAACGTATTTGCCCCTGTTTATTCACACTGAACATATAGTCCGATTCATTAATGTCAGGTCCTAAAACCGGAATTTGCATTTTGCGGCACTCTTCCATAAAGAAAGTAACCTTATCAATATTACTAAGGTTATTGGTTAACACAGCCGCCATATATTCACTTGGATAGTGTGCTTTAAGATATGCAGTTTGAAATGCCACAAAAGCATAGCATGTTGAATGCGATTTATTAAAAGCATAACTGGCAAATGCTTCCCAGTCTGTCCAGATTTTATTCAGCTTATCCTGTGGATGTCCATTTAATGCAGCACCTTCCATAAACTTCGACTTCATTTTATTCAGCACCTCAATTTGCTTTTTACCCATAGCTTTGCGAAGTGTGTCCGCATCTCCTTTTGTAAATCCTGCAAGTTTTTGCGACAGCAACATTACCTGCTCCTGGTAAACTGTAATTCCATAAGTCTCCTTTAAATATTCCTCCATATCAGGCAAATCATACACCACCTTTTCCCTTCCGTGTTTACGTGCAATAAAATTGGGAATGTAATCAATAGGACCCGGCCGGTAGAGCGCATTCATGGCAATAAGGTCATCAAATTTATCAGGCTTCAGTTCCTTCAAATACTTTTGCATTCCGGGACTTTCAAACTGAAAAGTACCATTGGTTTCACCTTTCGCATATAGGTCAAGCGTTAACTGGTCATCAAGCGGAATAGCATCAATATCTATTTTTACGTTGTGGTTTTCCTCAATCAATTTAAGCGCATGACGGATAATGGTAAGTGTTTTTAAACCGAGAAAATCCATCTTAATAACTCCAGCATCTTCAATTACTTTACCTTCGAATTGAGTAATAAGTAATTCCGTTTCTTTTGAAGTTGCCACAGGAATTATTTCGGTTAAGTCTTTTGGAGCAATAATTATTCCTGCAGCATGAATACCTGTTCCACGAACCGAACCTTCGAGTATAAGAGCCTCTTTAATCACATTAGCTTTTATATCAGTTCCGCTGTACAGTTCGCGAAGCTTTTTAATATTATCCACTTCATCACTCTGTAAATTGAATTTACTTTTTACTCCACTTTCGCCATCAATATCTTTCAACACTACTTCATTTAAAGTAATCCCGGGGCGTTCCGGAACCAGCTTTGCCAATGCATTGCTATCAGGCAACGGTAAATCAAGAACACGCGCTACATCCTTTAAACTCATCTTTGCCGCCATGGTTCCATACGTAATAATCTGTGCAACCTGGTTTTTACCATATTTCTTCACCACATAATCGATAACTTTTTGCCGACCTTCATCATCAAAATCTGTATCAATATCGGGCATTGATTTACGATCAGGGTTTAAAAATCTTTCGAACAGTAAATTATATTTTAACGGATCGATATTGGTAATTCCAATGCAATAAGCCACAGCCGAACCAGCAGCTGAACCGCGCCCCGGTCCTATAAGAACATTCATATCTCGACCTGCTTTGATAAAATCAGCTACAATCAAAAAGTAGCCTGCAAAGCCCATAGTTTTTATGGTGTGCAATTCAAACTTTAACCTTTCTTCAACTTCGGCAGTAATTTCTTTATATCGCTCTTTTGCTCCAACATAAGTAAGATGTTCAAGATAATCATCCTGTGTAACAAAGCCTGAAGGAATCTGGTAATGTGGTAACAGAATATCCTGCTTTAACTTGAGGGGCTCTATTTTTGAAACTATTTCATTAGTATTATCAAGCGCATGAGGCAAGTCTGAAAACTTTCCGCTCATTTCAGATGTTGTTTTGAAATAGAACTCATCATTGTAAAATGCAAACCTGCGGCCTTTAACAAATACATCATCATCAGCAAAATCCTTCATTTTTTCTGTAGCCTGTTTCTCACCGGTATTGATGCATAACAAAATATCATGTGCATTTGCATCCTGCCTGTCAACGTAATGTGAATCGTTAGAACAAATGATCTTTACATTATACTTAGCTGCAAATTTCAACAACACTTCATTAACAGTATTCTGATCAGGCATATCATGACGTTGCAGTTCGATGTAATAATCTTCGCCAAATAAGTTCAACCACCAGTTAAATACTTTTTCTGCCTCTGCTTCACCTTTGCGTAAAATTGTTTGAGGAACTTCAGCTCCAATGCAACAGGTGGTGGCTATTAATCCTTTATGATATTTCTGTATAAGTTCTTTATCTATACGAGGATACTTTCCATATAACCCTTCCATATAGCCTAATGAACATAACTTAACGAGGTTCTTATACCCGTCTGCATTTTTTGCAAGAAATAACTGATGCCTTCGTATATCCTTATCATCCTTGGTAAAGGAAGTGCGGTGCCGGTTTTCAACCACATAAAATTCGCAGCCTACTATAGGCTTTATTACTTCTGGATTTTGGCTGGTATTGTATTTAGCCGCTTCGGCAACAAAACTGAAAACACCAAACATGTTGCCATGATCAGTAATAGCTATGGCAGGCTGCTTATCAGCAACAGCTTTTTTATATAACTGAGATATAGAGGCTGCACCATCAAGCAATGAGAATTGTGTATGAACATGGAGGTGAGAGAACTGCATTTAATTGAAGGATAAATTTGTTTTGTAGTAGTGAATACAACCTGATGTAAAAATAATCAGCTATGAGTGAAGAAGAGCACAAAGGCCTAACAAAAGGAGTTCAAATTTATCGATTCTAAATTCAACTTTACTGCTATTGTTTAAAAGTGTTTCGTTTTGTTAGAAAAAAGATTTCGGGATTGTTTTTTCATCGGTTCCGGATGTACTAATGCATCGTATTAAATAAAAAAAACCTGTTACGAAATTCATAACAGGCTGCCTAGGTAACAGTTATTCCAGGATATTATTATCGGTTAACCAGAATTTTAATTGTTTTTAAATCACTATCAGTTTTAAGTTTTACAAGGTAAACCCCATTGCCTGCCTGATTTCCATTTTCATCAGTAAGGTTCCAGAGTAACTCACTTGAAGGTTGCTGAACATTATCAATCATGAAAGTTTTGATGCATCTTCCGGAAAGATCAAAAACCGTTAATTCAGCTTTTGTTGCATTCCCTGTATTCATTTGAATTTTCACCTGTGTTGAAGCAGGATTAGGAAATGCGCTTAAAGTAATTTCCTGTTGCTCGCTCTCTGCGATTCGCAGCGGTTGATAGGTATAAATCTGAAGTTTCATGCAATAACCTCTGCGCGTTGCATTAAAATTATAGCGTTTACCAACTATATACCATCCCTTTTGTATCGGTACAATTTTAAAATATTCACTTGCATAGCCAATTCCGTTATGATAAAAGGCCGGCAACATCTTTTCGTATTGCTGATTACCTGCAGTATCCCACCTTGTCATATAACCCTGATAACTGTCTACACCCAGGTAAGTGGTATCCGTTTTTCCGGCAGCAAGTAATTGTTTGTTCACGTCAAGCTTAAAATCGTGAATAGCTACTCCGTTAGAGGTCATCACTTTTAATAGTTGCCCGGCTTCATTGTAACCAATTACATTAAAGCTATCACACGAAACGTATATCATGCCCTCTGAAAATATCAGTTGGTTGCCTGTTGTGGATGGAGCATAAACATTGGCCCACTGCTTAACTCCGGCACTATTATATTTAACAGTAACAGCCTGAAAACCCGTATTAATAAAAGTTCTTCCGGTAACATAAATATCACCCGTGGGACTAACTACCAAGTCTTCTGGAAAATCATCGTTAACAGCATTAATGTTTAAATTAAAAGGCGCCTGGAATACCTTTTGATATGCCTTATTGTACTTAATAAGCAGGAATTCTTTTCCCTTATTAGGCTTAACCTGGTAACCTAAAATAAAAAATGAGGTATCGGCATTGCAAACTATTCTGAATGCTTCCTCATCAGTTAATGCATTACTATTGTTGTAAATTTTATTTTTGGGACTACCACCTGCAGAATTGATCTTACGAATAAAAATATTCTTTCCCTGTGTTGCTGTTGAATAGTTACCCGTAAAGATTATACTACCTGATGCATCAATAGCCAAATCATTTGCATGTAGGTTATTTCCAGTAGCTATTTTATACTCATTGGTCCAAAGGAGATTGAAAAAAGTATCAAAGCAATACACGATTGCAAATGAATCACTGTCCTTAGGTGTACAATTGGACAAAACATAAATTCTTCCTGTCTCCTTGTTAATACGCATTGCAATCGGCACATCACTGCTGTTTGCATTTCTTTTAATGATTAAATCACCAAGAATAGCTCCTGTAGAGTCGAATTTGGCTAATACAATGTCATAATCAGTATAGCTGTCATGTACATAGTCTGCAATTCCAAGTTCATAAATATATCCACTGCTATCCAGCACACACTCCACTCCAAATACATTGGCAAACTTTTGACCAGCAAGCGAGTTGCAATAAACATACTCCCATCCTTTATATTCAGCATTAGAACTGAACGTAAATAGGGCAAGCATTAAAATAAGGCTAAATTTTTTCATAGTATAAATGTCAGAAATAAGGTCGTTTAGAAACTTATCGTTTATTAAACGTTATTACAATTATACAAAATGAGGTTCTTTTATTTAAATAATTCATCTAAGAATTTGGTGAACTAGCTACAATACAGGGTAATTTAACTTTAAAAGTTAATTTAGCATTCATATGTGCTTACACCTTTGCTGGTTTAAATAATGGTAAAACAAAAATGCCTGCTTTCGCAGGCATTTTTGCAACAATTGAAAAAAGGAAAACTAAAAACTAAACGCAGCTAATTTTTACTAGGGGTAAGTATTTCTTATTTAATTATTGTGATTTTTCCTTTGGCAACAGGATTTGAATTACCAAATACTGTATAACTGTAAACACCTTTGGCAAGTTCGCTTAACTGAAGTGCGCCCCTGTCAGTTTCGGTATTTAATTGGGTTTCGTAAACTTTATTTCCTAAAACATTGTAAAAAACAATTGAGCCTTTCGTAAATCCTGATAAATCGTAATTAATATTAAAGTAGCCGTTGCCGGGATTAGGATATAACTGTACGTTTAATTGTTGAGATTTTGCCTGCATTACTTCTTGCTCACTCATTTGATATTTACCTGTACATAATTGATTGTCGTTATAATTCAGGCTTGGCTCGTAGCGCATATATAATGAACGCGCTTTAAATACAGCAGTTCCAGCTATGTAAGGACATTGGTGTGCTATGCGCTTTAACATCCTTAAGTCATTTTCAGACAATTTTCCATTTGCTTTTAGCGACCGGAAGTAAATGGCATTGTATTGCTTTTCTGCTTTTTCAACTACGTTGGTGGCAATTATTTCATCATTGAGTTGTGATAATTCTTCAAGCTTTGTTTTAAAATTATCGATGTTCTTTTCACGCTGATTAAGCAATTTAATTTGCGATTCTATGTTATCAAAGCGGGCGATGTTACTGTTACGTAATTCCTCGTATGTACTTTGTAAATCGGCATTACCAGCCAGCAAGCTTTCATCATTCTTAAGTCTGCTGTACAAATCTGATTGCAGGTTATACAAAGTAGCAGCTTCTTTTACTGAAGGAATCACATCGGAAATAATCAATTCGGGATGGATTAAATTTTCTTCTTCAACCTCATCATTCTTTATGAAGTTTCCTGAAAATAATACAGGCTTGTTTGGATTAGGCTGATTACAGCTAACTATACATGCAGACCCTGGTTTAACCTGGTAATATGGAGTTAAAGCAGAAGCAATACCTCCTGATGAAAGATTAGGATATGGAATATTTATTGAATCGCCTTTAAAAATAAAAAACTGTTTACTGCTGCCTTTTGTACCTGAACACTGGGAGTTAACAGCATATGTTGCGGCATGACCAAAATGTCCTTTATACTTACCTGAACCAGAAACCGATTCTATATACTGACCATAGAATTTATTGTTATTAGGTTTTGACAGCGGGTTTACCGGCTGCGGGCCGATAACACCTTCAGTAAGCCCTACTCCACCTATTACCATTCCATCGTCCAGATAGCGGAAATCATTGTTACGTATAATGGAGTTGTTACAGTTAGCCAGGTATTCTACACCGGTTGCAGCATTGTCAAGTGTATTACAATCCATGTTATTATATGGACAAAATGAAAATGACATACCTGTTTTATTGGCAACAGATGCAGTTGAACTGGCTTTTGCAAGATTACATTTAGTTCGAAGCGAATCAACATTTTCAATACGGAAACCATATGTTGCAAATGATGTATTGGGGTTATCCATATAAACAAGATTATCAACAAGGGTAATCTTATGATTATTCTGTATCCAGATTCCGTGTGTTCCACCACTGTGGATAACATTTGTTCTGAATGTAGGCGTGCTGTATTCTCCATTTACATCTGCAATTCGAATGGCAGGAGTAGCATCAATCCCACTGATTTGATTATTGGTTGTTATGTCATTATTATAAATGTTTATATCACTGTATTTACATTCAAGCGCATCAAATCCGGTATTAGCTCCTGTGATGTTATTGTAACGAACATCAATTTGCTTTTCCATACATCCAACCAGGCTGATCGCTTTTTTAGTCCCTGTAAAAACATTACCTCTGATATTTACATCACCATTTTCAATGTAAATACCATTTTTGCAATTCACAAACCGGTTAGGATATGCAGTGCTATCAGCACCGGCACTTAGCGCATACTCAGGCCATAATTGAGTCGGGTCATTTATATTACCATAGCCAAATGGATTGATCATATAAATTGCAGTACCATTCATACCATCGGTTGAGTCTGACTGCAAAATGTTTTCAAACTTGTTATTATAACAGGTTATGTCTGAATTAATGGCCATAAAACCATATTGTAAATTATTAAAATAGTTTTGAGGCTTTGTGCTATCGCCAATAACTACTGAAGGACTATTATCAAGTTTAAATGCGCATAATGGTTTCATACCTGAATATGGTGCTTTAAGGCTTCCTGAAAAGCTCATGGTATCCCCATAAAATTTTCCATCAAAGGGCTGCTCATTATCATGTAGATAAACGCCCATATAACAACGGTCGAATCGGGTGTTGGTAATAAAAATTTCAGGGTCGCGCTGGCCTTCTACAACAATTTCCGCATTAGTAATTGTACAACTGTCAATTGTTAGACGTGAATTAAAATCATCCATGAAAAACCCACCCCACATTTTATTGGAACAGTTTTCGGCATTCAGCTTACACTTTACGAATTTGCATTTAGCCACATTATTAGAAAAACGAATGCGTGCCTTTTCTCCGAATTTTAGTTTTTCGCAATTAATGAATGTAAAATTCGCATCAGCGTAAAAGTCGCCATTAAACATAATTTCATCAGGAAAATCTCGCAGTGTGTCATTACTGCAATAACCATGGCCCGGATTAGCAGCACAAAAAGCTTTTAACCGTGGTATCAGATCAGTTTTGAGTTTTTGCCCGGGCAAAAATGTCAGTTGAGTTGGATAATCTGCTGAAGGACAACATGTATAAGGCGTAATTGTAACCTGGTCGCTGTCAACACAACCATTACTATTAGCTGTAGTAACTTTTAAAGTATAGGTTGTTGCAGATGAAGGGCTAACAGCTACTGAAGAACCAGTTCCGACAAGAATCCCGTTTTTATACCATTCATAAGTCAATAACGGATCAATATTTTGGGCGGTGAGCGTATATGGCAAGCTATCATCGCATAACGTATAGTCAGGGCCGGCATCAGCATGCGGTGTAACAGATACATTAACTGAATCATACCTGGCCCAGCAGACTCCATCAGTTGCATAACAGAGGTAAGTTGTATTTGCATACGGATACGCATAAACCGTATCAGCATCGGGGTTTACCAGACTTGATGTTGGGGTCCAGATTACTTCTACATTATTTGAATTTGCACCGTTAACGGTAGCATATAATTTAATTTGTGATCCTTTACATACATGATCAATATCTGCATGCGCTGTAACAACAGGCAAAGGATTTACCAGGATAGTAACACTGTCTTTCACACCGCCTTGCCCGGTTACTGTACAAACAAAATTAGTTGGAGAACTTACAATCGGGGCTGTAAAACGCATCACTGATTTATCACTTTTTATTTCGGTAAGATTTGTTCCGCTCCATTGATAATTGGTACCTCCTTTTACATGAACTGAAGTTGTTGTGCCACTGCAAATTGCATTATCAGTGGCTTTGGCTCGTATGGCATTTTTTGAAACAAAAATTCTTGTTATTGAATAGGCCTTTAAAGTCATTGTTTGGGCTGCAGATAAATACCCTGTAGTTGAACATTCCATTTGTCCCGGGTTTAATTTTGCTGTGCCTTTTATTAAATCAAGTACACCACCTGGTCCCGGATAAACGCTTATGTATTTTCCCTGGGCTAAATTCCATGTAGCCGATGGGATATTAATTGTTTGATCAGTACTATCCAGGTTTAGAATAATCATTTCTGTGCTTATTGGCCCGTCAAACTGATATCCAAAAAGAGCTTCATAACCACCTGGTAGTTTAGGGCCTCCTGTAAAAGCAAGTTGCCGTTTGGTTTTTGCATTTTGAATTGCTTTTGCTAGCAATACCAAACAATTGCCCTGCGAAGTAAGTTCACGGGGATTTGAGGCAGGCACAGGATACGGAGTACAATTAACACCATCATTTGTATATCCAGAAAGATCGAGACCCAGTGAATCATTGAAAATGGAAGATTTATTGGAACTCCCTACAATATCATGGCAATCGATATGCTTTACAACCGGATCCTGCAACAAAGTAAGCGCCATTGCTGAAGTAAATAATCCATGTATAAAATGCTGATGGAGGCAATGACCCTTATCGTAAAGGTTAAACTCAGTAAACCAGGCTTCTTTGCCGGCATTACGTATTTCATTTAATTCATCTTTAAGATTCTGGTAGCCTGAAAAAGTATTGGCTAAAACCAAAGGCGCTGTCTGATTATTAACAGCCAGGTTTCCGAGCGATGTGGATAGATACCAGTGCAAAGCAACAGCATCAATATTTGAATTTGCATTTGATGCAACTACTGTATTCCACCTGTTTCGTCTGCTTATGCGAGGCTCTTCGGGATAATTATCAATACTGCCTACAACAGCAATTTTCTGACCTGAAAAACCAGGTCGGCTTTTTATGTAATCGGCCCAGTAATTGGCAGTTTGAATATAACTTTCAGCAGTTGGAAATGCATTTTCATTTGCTTTATAATCCAGATAAAACTCATTACCGAATTCAACATATTTAACCGGAAGGTTAATACTGTTGGCAAACATTAAGCCTGCTGTTTGATAGAAATGATCACTCGTTAACAGGTTTAAATTAATAATCGGGTTTACGCCAACTCGTTCACAAAGATTTTTTAACGTATATAGGTCCAGGTTACGGGTATCGAGGTTATAAAAATATTTAGGTAATACTGTATTTTGCGGAAGGTCTTTAATAAAGTGACCGATTTGCCAGTCCCAATAATTACCAATTAAACCAGCCGGATACCTTACAACTGATGGACTCAAATTAGTTAATGAATCCATAAACCATTGTGTGTCATAAGCAGGACCATCTGCATTAATTACTGATGATCCATTATACCCGAAATAGTCTTCGGGTACTATTGATTGTTTACCAAGATAAACTGTGACTTGTGCATTAATAATTGAATTTCCTGTTAGTATTAGCGTTAAAAATGTCGCTAACAGGCACTTAAAAAGCTGCTGCATAGGATTAGGGGGATAAAAAGTGATTTAGATTATCGATTACAAATTTAATTCAAAAAAAGTCATTCGCCAAATTTTTTTAATATTTCGCCAAAATATTGTTGATAAAATTTATCCTACTACATGAAATGGTGCGAAAATGTCTGAAATGGTTTCTAATAAATTAAAGCAATGGAACTCTTTACAATTTAAACTTTAGTATACAAAGTTAGGTCTGCTTATTTTTATTTAAAATAGGATGAATAGTCTTAAACCATAATGGAGGTATTAATGCATAATAAATCATTTCTACATATCCTCCCGGTAAAACCGGTGCATTCTCATAACTTTTTAAAGTATGATACGGTTTCGAAGAAAAATAATGATGGTCAGCATGACGTGAAAGATCAATTAAAAAATACCGCGAAATAACTTTATCACTTTGCCAGCTATGAAATTCAGCAACACGTTCTCCTTCTCCCCTGGTTAAACCATAATGCTCAATATAGTTGGTGTATTCCAGTAAAAAATTTGCAATCATGGCCTGTATAATAAAAGCTGCAACAACTTTTACTCCCAATAAGTAAAATAGTGCAGCCATTAAAACCACTAACATGAAGCATGAAGCAACCACATAGTTGTTAAAGCCATATGGCATTAAATTTTGTTTTTTTAGTCGCTCAGCATCATTACTTAGTGCACTCTTAAACTGGCCGGCTGTTGTACGGAAATAAAATTGATATAAGCTTTCACCATATCTTGATGTTGCAGGGTCTTTATCTGTACCCACCCATTTATGATGTACTCTTAAATGATCTATATAAAAGTAAACGTTGCCGGCTGTAAATAATAAGAACTTACCTGCCCATTGATACCATTCATTTTTACGATGGATTAATTCATGGGCAATGACAATTGCACTGCTTCCTGAATTTATGCCTGTTGAAATGGCTGCAATTATTAACTGTGCAATTGAAAGCTGATTGCAAACAATTGAATAAAATAAACTGCTCAAACAAAGTACCTGCATAAGCACGTGTAAAAATAAAATGGTGTCAGGAAGAAATTCATCGCTATCAAAACGATTATCATAATTAGGCTTGACAAACCTTTCGAGCATTGCAAGAATGCCTAATGAAAAAACAAGGTTGCCTGCAACCCACCAGCTACCCAATAAATTACCTGCTATTACTACTATTGCAGTAGTTAAACTTAACAGGTATTTATAACTACGTATCATTTAAATAAATTAAGTTATAAATCTACAAAGTATCAGCTTCAAAATCTCTACAATTTTAATCTTTGATTTAATTACCAAAACAATGAATTTATCAATGCCATTACCAGAACGTATGCGACCAGTAAGCCTGGATGATTTTATCGGCCAGCAACATTTGCTTGGCGAAGGAAAAGTACTAAACCGCATATTACTATCGGGCAATATTCCTTCCATGATTTTTTGGGGGCCGCCCGGAGTAGGTAAAACTTCGCTGGCGAGATTTATAGCAAGTAAAATTTCACTTCCTTTTTTTCAGCTCAGCGCAATTGACTCAGGAGTAAAAGAAGTGAGAAAGGTAATTGAAGAATCTACGCTAAATGGCAAGGCTATATTATTCATAGATGAAATACATCGATTTAATAAAGCACAGCAAGATGCTTTGCTGGGAGCAGTAGAACGCGGTACGATTATATTAATAGGTGCAACAACAGAAAATCCATCATTTGAAGTTATATCAGCTTTACTCTCACGATGCCAGGTTTATGTATTGAATTCACTTGACCGAAATGAACTTGAGCAGCTGATTGAAAACGCATTGAAAAAAGATAATCTATTATCGAAATTAAATATTGAAATTAATGAAAAAGAGGCGCTGCTAAAATATTCCGGTGGTGATGCCCGTAAATTATTAAATGTGCTTGACCTGGTTGTTCAAACGCTATCAGAAAAAACCTCGGAATCATCCAAAATAATTATTTCAAATGCAATTGTTGAAGAAGTAATTCAACAAAAAATGGCCATATATGATAAGAGTGGCGAAATGCATTATGACATTATTTCGGCATTTATAAAAAGCATGAGAGGCAGCGATCCTAATGCTGCATTGTATTATCTCGCCCGAATGATAGAAGGTGGTGAAGACCCAAAATTCATTGCCCGCAGAATGCTCATACTTGCAAGCGAAGACATTGGCAATGCTAACCCTAATGCGTTATTGCTGGCAACGAGCTGCTTCCAGGCTGTTACCATGATCGGATATCCTGAATGCGATTTAATTTTATCTCAAACAGTAATTTACCTGTCTACATCAGCTAAAAGTAATTCAGCTTATACAGCAATTCAGGCTGCAAAGCAATTAGTAAGACAAACAGGTAACCTGCCAGTTCCATTACATTTACGAAATGCCCCGACACAATTAATGAAGCAGTTAAAATACGGGCAGGATTATCGTTATGCACATGAATACACCGGCAACTTTATTGAACAGGAATTACTACCGGAAAAAATAAGCGGAACAAAAATTTACGAACCCGGAAATAATCAGCGCGAAACAGAAATCAGGAATTCACTGAAAAACTGGTGGAAAGAAAAATACAGGTACTGATAAACAGGTGATGGGTTTATTTACTCTTTTGAAACGGATAAATTTTTGCAATGGCTTCGGTAGCTGAATGCACCTGCAACTTTTCATAAATACGCTTAATGTAAGTGCGCACTGTTTCAACACTTATTGCACACTTTGATGCAATCATTTTATAACTGTTGCCACTGGCAAGAAGCTGAAGCACCTCCTGCTCCCTGATTGAGAGTTTGTTCATTTCATCACCTGTAACAGGTGTTTTTGGAAAGAGCTGCAAAACTTTTCGGGCAATTGAAGGTGTCATTGGTGCCCCACCGCTTAATACATCATTTATTGCTTCAAGTAATTTTTCAGGTTCTGTATTTTTTAGCAGGTAGCCCGAAGCACCGGCACATATTGCTTGCACCACCCTGTCATTATCATCAAATACTGTAAGCATAATAACCTGTATAGTTGATGATAGCTTACGGATAAGCTTTAATCCCTCCAATCCATCAGTACCTGCCATTTCAATATCCATAAGCACCACATCAGGCCTCAGGCTTTGCATATCAATGGAGATATGATTACAATTTTCAAATGCACCAAGCAGCCTGAATTTTCCGGAGCCGGAAATTAATTGCGATATGCTTTCACGCAGAAAAATATTGTCTTCATAAATTACGATTCCGGGTTGCATGAAAATATTTGTTTAAAATTATTTCACAAAGCTATTTAGCTGATGAGTTTATACAATCACATCATTATGGTACAAGAGGAATAGAAAGCACAACCTGGGTGCCTTCATTTATTTTTGAATTGATTTCGAATTTCCCACTAAGCTGCTCTGCGCGTGCTTTCATGTTCTTCAATCCATTTCCTGAATATTTCATGTCTGAATTAAATCCTTTGCCATTATCTTTTATCAATAAAATAAGACTTCGATTATCCTCAGAAAGCCTTATAGCTGCAGTGGTAGCCTGAGAATATTTTGCAAGGTTGTTTATTGCTTCCTTAAACACCAGGAAAAAATCCTTTCGCTTCTCCATAGGCAATACAATATGCCTGGCATGTTCATCAATTTCAATTGAAAATTCAATTCCGGCAGCATCTAAAATAACCGAGGCATATTCACGCATGCGCGAAATAATATTTTCCATTTTATCATTTTCAGGATTTACAGACCAGACAATGTCACTCATCAAATCCATTGCCAGTGAAGATGCTTTCCCAATAGTTGAAAACAACTCAGCAGATTTATCATAAGAGGCCGAACTATTGTTAGCCATCTTACTCATCATCGAAATACTGCTCAAGGTAGAACCTATATCATCATGTAAGTCGCGGGCAATACGTTGCCTTATATTCTGCAATCGCATAATCTGGTTAATACGAATTCTATAAACGGCAAAAAGTATTGATGCAATTGCAATAATTACAATTGCATAAAACCAGATTGTTTTCCAAAACGGAGGTGTTACAGAAAGAATAACAGAAGCTCCGTTTCTATTCCACACACCATCATTATTACATGCTATTACCCTGAAAACATAATCGCCACCATCAAGATTAGTATAAGTAGCAGATGTCCGGTTACCGCAGTAGATCCAGTCTTTATCAAAACCCTCCAACTTGTATGCGTACATATTATTACCGGGATTAGTAAAGTTTAATGCAGCAAACCCGAATGTGATCATGCTTTGAGCATAATTTAATTTTATTGGTTGAATTTGAATTCCAATCCTGCTGAGAGGGTACTTTTTATCGAAGATGCTGAAAGTGGTTATTACCACTTCAGGAATTTTTGTGTTACTTTTTATTTCAGTTGGGTTAAAGAAAAAAATTCCTCCCGACACCCCTGCAAAAATAGTTCCGTCACTCATACTGCTGAAGGCCCCGCTAATGCTGTTGGTGGGCAATCCGTCCATGGTGTAATAATTCCTGAAAGTTTTATTCGATAAGTCGAAATCACTCAATCCGTTAGTAGTAGCAATCCATAAATGATTATTAGATGTTTTTTGAAATGAAAAAATGTCATTGTTACATAAGCCATCTGCAGTCGAAAAAGATTTTACATTTTCTGTTTTCAAATCCATAACACCTAAACCATTTTCAGTTGCAATCCATAATTGATTGTCTTCATCCTCAAGAAATGAATAAATAAAATTTTCAGGAATGGTATTGCTTGCGTCCGCTTTGTGCTTATAATGTTTCCATGTTGATGTTGCTTCATCTAACCTGCTAATCCCATTGGTTTGTGTTCCCGCCCATATTCGTCCAAGATGGTCCTCTGTAATACAAAATACACGATTCTCAACTAATGAATGAGGATCATTATCGTCATGTGTATAGTGTATTATTTCTTTTGTCCCGCGATTGTAGCAATACACTCCGTTGCGCAAGGAGCCAAACCATAACCTGTGTTGCCTATCCTCTATAATTGACCCTACTGACTTAGGCTGCTCGGCCGAATTTTTTTTAGCGATAGTTTCAAATACACCTTTCTTTTCATCATAAGTGCATACTCCATCAAGAGTTCCAATCCATAATAGTCCATCTTTTGTCATGTAAAGACTATAAATGTAATCGCTTAGAAGTGAATTCCGGTTAGTGGAATGATGAAATGATTTAACGCTGCCGTCAAGTCTTGAGTAGTTAAATAATCCTGCCCCCGAAACGCTTATCCAAAGCGACTGATGTGTTGAATCATTTATATTCTCTATAATGTCATTGGGAAAGCGCCTGACGGTTCCGGCCTGGTTAAATTCAGGAATCAGGCGTATAGAGAAGCGGTTAGATAACTCATCATACTTATCGAGCCCTTCATCAGTACCCACCCAAAGGGTTCCTGAATTATCAGTAAAAACCACATTCACAAAATCATGGCATAAACTTTTTGCATCTGACGGATCATGTCTTTTATGAAGAATAAAATTACCTGAATTAATATCCAACATGGAAAGGCCACATCCATAATGCGAAATCCAAAAAAGCCCGGGTGTATCATTTGATTTTGCCATTGAGGTAATAATCCATTTCCTGTCATCTGCAATACTCGTATCCTCGTAAGCGCTAAGCTGAACTCCATCAGGTGATATATCAACCTGCTGCAATCCTGAATACCAGGTTCCGGCTAATAATTTATCTTTTTCAACCTGAAATATTTTTACAACGGCCACCGGTAATCCTTTTTTATTAGCACTGGCAGGACAATATATATTAAAGGATTTAAATCTTTTATTCAACCTGTCAAACAATAACAGCTTCCCCTTATTTGTTCCGATCCAAATCCTGTTTTCACTATCAATGGTCAGTGAGTTAATTTCGCCCAGTTCGTCACTTTTAACCCTATAGGTGGTTATTGTGTTACCATTATTAATAACATGCAACATTGTTTTGGTGATGTACCAAATACAATTGTTTTTGTCTATTGCTACCTTATAAATTCTTTTTGGATCAGCAGGATCAGCATTTTCCTTATTTATACTTATGTTATGAAAAATATCATCGGTATAATCATAATAGCATAAACCACCATTGGTTGCAATCCATACTTTTCCCGAACTATCTACACATAATCCATTAATAATATTGTTGCTGATGGAAGTCGAATCATCTTTAACATTACGATAAACTGTAAAATTCTTTCCATCAAAACGGTTTAAACCATCAGTGGTGCCTATCCATAAAAAACCATACTTATCCTGAATGATATGCCTTACCAGGTTAGAAGATAAGCCATTTTCTGCATTAAAATGCTGGAATGAAATATTCGCAGGTTGCGCAATGCAATACCCGGATAAAATGAAAAGAAAAATTATTTTAAATAAGGATTTCATTCCGGTAACGAAGTTACACATTCAAATGTTTCATCACCATAACCTGAATTCTATGATTAACGGAGTATTAAACCAGCAGGAGTAAA
The DNA here is from genome assembly GCA_044230205.1 of Bacteroidia bacterium. Taxonomy (GTDB): domain Bacteria; phylum Bacteroidota; class Bacteroidia; order AKYH767-A; family OLB10; genus JAEUTH01. Next base: position 9,290 of record JBGARN010000007.1, on the reverse strand, counting down.
GTTTATTCTTTCGTCCCTGAAATGTGTTCAGATTTTTTCATTCACAAAGTACATATCAATCTCTCCTTTGTGCTTTGCTTCAATTTTCCCGCGATGAATGCAATTGAATTTTTCTTTTACTAATTCATACGTTGAACCGCTTATGTTCACCTTTCCTGCCTCACCACTCGATTCCATTCGGGATGCAGTATTAACAGTATCGCCCCATATATCGTAAGCGAACTTTCTCACGCCCACTATTCCTGCTACAACAGTTCCGGTATGAATGCCAATCCTGATTTCGAAAAGCTCCTTGCCTTCCAATTTTCGCTGTTGTAAATGTTGTTGCATAAATTTTTGAATTTCCAATGCTGCACTTACTACATCTACGGCATTAGTTTTATTGCTTACCGGCAGACCACCGGCACACATGTAACTGTCGCCAATGGTTTTAATTTTTTCGATGTTATGTTTAGCTATAATGTTATCAAATGCTTTAAAACAGGTGTGTATCACAGCAACTAACTCGGCCGGGGATAATTTTTCAGAAATTTGTGTGAAATCTTTAAAATCAGTAAACATTACAGTTACTTCGTCAAATTGTTTGGCATCTGCACTTCCTTTCGCTTTCAGTTCTTCTGCAACTTCTTCGGGCAGAATATTGAGCAGCAATTCATCACTACGCTTCTTCTCTTTCCTGATTTTATTTCGTTGAACGAAAAACACTATTGCAAAAAGTAACACCACCGTAAATCCACCAATCAAAACATTACGAACCAATTTTTGTCTTTGTAAATTTTTCCTGGCAATTACATCCTTCCTTTGCTGTTCAGTTTTTTGCAACATTTCTTTTTTATCAATCTCATATTGCATTTGAGCCTGCACTAACTTTCTGGCGCTTGCCAAATTAAAAGCACTATCACGATAGATGATATGCATTTTATATGCTTCCATTGATTTGAGGCAGTTTCCACGAGTGCTGTCCAACTGGGCAAGGCGCAAATAACTTTCACTTATGTTATCTATGCTACCAATTTCCTTTGAAATTGATAATCCTTTCTCAAGGTATACATGGGCATCATTATATTTTCTTTGAAACAAATAAGTACTTCCTATATCATTTAAAACTGTAATCTGTAATTGTTTTAGCCCCTCTTCTTTTGCAATAGTTAAGCTTGGAAATAAATAATCCAATGCCTTTGAATATTGTGCCTGCGCTTTATAAACGGCTCCTATCTGCCCCATCGCAGTAGCCTTTTCCTGTATTTGGCCTAGCTCTTCTGCCAACTGTAATGCACTTAAATTATAGCTTAAGGCTTTGGTATAGATTTTTAAATGCATGTACGTATCAGCTATATTGAGATATAACGTAGCGAGTGCATCTTTTTTTCCTTCTGCTTCTGCAATTTCTATTGATTCAATATAATATCTCAGCGCTTCAGGATAATTTCCTTCCTCACTATATACCAGTGCAATCCATTGGTATAAATCATCTTTTGAATAAACATTACCATGTGCTTCATTGATTCTTATAGCTTCAAAATAGTTCTTAAGCGCTTCTGCAAAATTACCTTGTCCTAAATAAACATGTCCAAGTGAAACATAACACTTAATTGTCCCTATTTTGTCTCCTATCTCATTTTTTACTTTGATGGCTAAACTCAAATTTTTAAATGCTTCAGGATAATTATCCCTGTTCAGATAAACCCGGCCGATATTTGAATATGCATTTCCCATTCCCGGTTTATAGCCCGCTTTCTCAGAAACATTAAAAGCCTCATTTGCATATTGCAGAGATTTGTCGTTGTCATTAGTAAAATAGGTCCTGGCAAGTTCATTTAAAATGGCAGCTTTGGAGGTATCATGATTGGCATTTCCTAAAGCTGCCAGTAGCGAGTCCACAAACTGAAGGTTCTGTGAAAAGCTAAAATGCTGGCAAGACAAAGAGAAAAGTATTATCGTAAATAATAATTTTTTTTTCATACTAATTTTAAATGCGAATTCGTCATTAAATTTTCAGCACCCTATACATATCAATTTCTACCTTATTCTTTGCCTGAATTTTTCCTCAATATGCAGACAAATTTATCGGTCACCAATTCATAAGTTGATCCGCAGCTGATTTTTAATAATGTTACCGGATTCTTTTAATCAATAGTGAATCTGGTAAATTAGAAATAATGATGTCTGTTTTTTTGAAATTTAGTATAGCCATTTATATCTGTCCAAATACTATCATTCATTAAGGTTCTTTCATCGTATGCTTTATACTTCAATTATCCAGGAAAAGTTGTTATACAAATACTTACTTTTCAATTACCACTTTAAACACCATCTGTTTATCATCAGCAATAATTTGTATGTAATAGATTCCGCTATTAAGGTTACCTGATTTAATCCTAGTATATATTGATGGTTGTGCTTCAACTTGGTGAAATAAAATTCTGCCTGATGCATCAATTAACTTCAATTCTGTTTCGCCTTTGATTTGCTTCGGATAAGTAATTTCAATTTCATCATTTGCAGGATTTGGAGAAATCACAAACCCGCTTTCACCGTTATGATTAATTAAACCGGTAATGGCAATGGTATCAGAAACAGAAATGCAACCATTAGTATCGGTAGTTATCACGTAATACGTACCCGGTTGTGTGGTTATATAAGATTGTGAAATGGCTCCTGGTATGGCATTAGGAATTAAATACCATTGATATGCAACAGCAGGCGAACTTGTAAGGGTGTCACCACTAATTGTTATAACGGGTGGTGCCGGCTGCGGGAGTTCATTAATAAAATTAGCAAGTAAAATTGTATCACATCCTGACGCATTGCAGGCAATCAGTTGCACATCAAAACTTCCATAATTATTGTAACAAATATTGGTTGGGTTTTGAACTGTGTCCGTTGGTGGCACAGCACCGGTAAATGTCCATTGCCATGATGTGGGATTATTGGTGCTCAGGTCAAAAAAATCAATGCACTGCTTTTCGCAAAAAGAAGTATCACTGCTTGCAAATGCCGCTATTGTTGCTGTTCCACATGTTACTGGCAACTGCCCGCATGCCGGAAAATTAAGTGCTGTTGCAAAACCATTTCCGCATGCAAGCACATCTCCGTTTTTACCGATGGCAACATCATACACTGCTGAAGGAGTAGTTGTGGAAGAAATAAAATTCAGGCTAACATCAAATTTAGCTACGTTTTGTTGTGAACCAACGTATATGTTTCCGCAAGCATCAATTGCCATTCCTCCGTTTTTGGGTAATGTGCCCGGTACAAAAAATGTGGTTGCATGCCCACCTCCCGGAATAGTTGCAGCAGCTACCACAATCCCGGTATTAATATCTCGTTTCACAATTGAATCGCCATTTGCTGTATAGAGATGTGTTGCAGTTGCCCGAATAATGTTCTGGCCCTGAGGTGTAAATCCATAATCAGGGCTTCCATAACCAAACCTGTAACCACTTAAAGACCTCCAGTTAATCGCAAGCCCTTGTGTAAGTGAACCAATCGTGTCAAGCGTGATAAAATAATAATTACCATCAGGAGATGAACAAACTGAGCGTATTTCATTAGCATCATTAATGATAAATGAGGGTGTTGCATCGCTAACCTTTACACTGTTAAGCACAGCACCATTAGAAAGATTGATGGTATATGCCCTGCCCGAACCCGTGATAATAGGAAAACCGGTAAGACGAGTGCCACCGATCAGCAACTGAGTTTCATCACAGTTAAAAGCCATACTCCAGTATTCATCGGCAAAACCACCTGAGTTGGTCCACACCTGTCCGCCTGATGTGTTCACTTTTGTTATATCAGGTGGTGTACCTCCTGTTATATACGAATTACCCGCACGGTCAACTATTAGCGTGCCAAACCAATATGCTGAAGAGTCCCAGCCATTTGTAAAAGTCCATTGCAGCGCACCACTGATATTATACTTCTGCAATTTGAAAGGAGAATCACCTCCGTAGATATAAGCATTTCCGCTGCTGTCAGCTTCGATGCAGAAAATACGGTTGGAGTTTGGCATTGATGGGGTAACAATCCAGGGATCAATAACTACCTCTTGCGAAGTATTGTAATCAGCAAGTTTAAACGAAACCGTTTTTTCATTCAGCTCAAACTGAGAAGAAATTACATCATGGCTGGTTGCGTAATATGTTTGTGGTGCATATTCAATAATATCACCAAATAAAGTTGGCAGATGAAGATTCTTCTCATTATCGAGATACATATTGGAAACATCGCTGTAAAGCATTTGAATTTGTGTTGCATCAGCACCTGGGTGTAAAATAAAATTGTATTCAATTCCTTTATCAGGATGAAAAACATATTCTACATCTATGTTGGAATAAAGATTCTTATAAATTAATTTCTGAAAAGCTCTTGCATTGATGCTGTTGCTCTTTCCCTTATAATTGTAATGATGTTCCACAGGATTTAATGCTACAATTTCTGCATCAGGATTTGAATTTTTCCATTGCATGTGAATAACATCAGAAGTTATTATTGCTTCATGCTCTGACTTTTCAATTTCTTCATGGCTCATTCCTCCTTCTCTTTCTTTATCCTCATCAATTTTTACACGCTCTCTTTTCTCAAGACGATAAGTCAGCCCGTTTTTTGTAAAGATAACTTGTGCCGGGCCGTCTTCAGTTGCAAACAAAATAGTTGAGCCGGGAAAATTATTGGGTTCGTCAAACTGTGATTTGTTTTCAATAAATACTTTTTGAGCATCCATGTTTACCTTCCACTTGGCATGTTGGGCATGCAATGAAATACTGATTAAGATAGCGAATAATGTAAAAATGTTCTTCATAGTCTGTTATTTAATTGCACAGTCAGGTTAAAAGCAAATATAATTTTTATTGCCAATGATGATAAAATATTTGGTTTTCCTTAAATAATTGAGTGCAGTTTTTTTCTGTGCAAGTCACATCATTATGGTATTGACGATGCTTATAATGAACATCATCTTTACCTGCAAATAATACCATTATGATAAGCGAAACTTCAATTCAGGAATTAAAGTCCTCTTTAAGAGGCAAACTCATAGAACCTCACGATAAAGAATTTGATGAGGCGCGTAAAGTATATAATGCAATGATCAGCAAACGCCCAAGAATGATTGTGCGTTGTGCAGATGTTGCTGATGTAATCAGGTCAGTAAATTTTGCAAGAGAGAACAACTTGCTATTGTCGGTAAGAAGTGGAGGTCACAATGCTGGTGGATTGGGGATTTGTGATGATGGATTAGTGATTGATCTTTCATCAATAAAATACACCCGGGTGGATATGCAAGCCAAAACAGTAACAGCAGGTGGTGGTTGTACCTGGGGCGATATTGATCATGCAACACACATATTCGGAATGGCTACTCCAAGCGGAATTATTTCCACAACAGGAGTTGGTGGATTAACAACAGGCGGAGGGCTAGGATACCTTACACGCAAATGTGGACTTACTATTGACAATCTTTTATCAGCAGATATGGTTTTAGCTGATGGAAGTTTTGTAACAGCCAATGCAAATCAAAACCAGGATTTGTTTTGGGCAATAAGAGGTGGAGGTGGAAATTTTGGAATTATAACAGCTTTTACTTTCAAACTTCACCCCGTTTCTATGTTATATGGTGGGCCCATGCTGTATGAAATGAGTGAAGCAAGGGAAGTGATGAAATGGTACCGCGAATTGATCAAAAATGCACCTGATGATCTGAATGGATTTTTTGCTTTCCTCACTGTTCCTCCGGGGCCACCTTTCCCTGAACATCTTCACCTGAAAAAAATGTGCGGAATTGTTTGGTCCTACACTGGACCTGTTGATAAAGGAGAAGAAGTATTCAAACCAATAAGGGCTTTTAAAAAACCAGCACTTGATTTCGTTGGTCCAATACCTCAGCCTGTTTTGCAAAGTTTGTTTGATGGTTTATTACCTCCCGGATTGCAATGGTACTGGCGTGCTGATTTTGTTAATGAGCTCAGCGATGAGGCTATAGAAAAACACTTGCCCTTTGGTGAATCAATGCCGACTCCGCTTTCAACCATGCATTTATATCCCATCAATGGCGCAGCATCACGTATAAACAACAAAGATACTGCCTGGAGTTATCGTGATTCAACATGGGCAATGGTAATAGTAGGCATCGATCCGGATCCGGCTAATTCTGAAAAAATCACTACATGGACTAAAGCGTATTGGGAAGCACTTCATCCATATTCGGCAGGAGGAGCTTATGTTAATTTTATGATGGAGGAAGGAGAAGATCGTGTTAAAGCAACCTATCGCGAGAATTACGATCGACTGGTTACAATTAAGAACAAGTACGACCCGAATAATTTATTCAGGGTTAATCAAAACATAAAGCCCAACCTGAAAAAACAAAACCTTGAAGCCGGAGCTACCGTTTAGCAATGAAATTCAAGATTGAGAATTATTTATACATGTGAGGCCTGAAGTAATAACTATTGCTGTACAGTATGCCTCCTTTTTGTTCTGCCTGATCGTCACATAAATATGGTATTGATGAAAGCAGGCACTGTCGCCATATTTGTTATAACTCAACAGCTATACTTACAAATAAAAACTTCTACCTGATGAAAAATACAAATCATATTATTTCAATCTCACTCATACTGTCGTTGGTGTTGTCTGTTTCTCACACATCGCTTTCTCAAACCAACACTTTTCCCGCAACCGGAAGTGCCGGTATAGGCACTACGTTACCTGATGCTTCATCCATACTTGATATGGTATCGGTTTCCAAAGGGATGCTGGTTCCGAGAATGAATAAAACACAGAGAGATGCAATTCCATCACCTGCCACAGGGTTGCTTATCTATCAAACAACCAACACTCCCGGGTTCTATTACTTTAATGGCAGTGCATGGGTTGCACTTAAATCGGCAACTGCAAGTAAAACATTGAACAACTTAAATTCTCCCACAGCCGTAAATGTTGATTTGCTACCCGGTTCTGACAATGCAACAAATATTGGTTCTGCGGCTGCATCATGGAAGGACATTTATGCTGATGGAGCATTTTTTCTTGATGGACAGAAGTTTCTGGATAATGGAATTGGCAATACATTTATTGGTAACACAGGTAATACTTCCAACACAGGCACCACCAATACTTTTATTGGTAATATGGCTGGTAAATCAAATACAACCGGCAACAGGAATACTGTAACAGGCGATTCAGCATTTTATTCGAACACCGATGGATTTGGAAACACAGCTTTTGGCAAGAGTGCACTCTTTACTAATTCAGGTGGCGATTTTAATTGTGCTTCAGGTTATGAAGCAATGCTGCTGAACACAACAGGGAATTACAATTCTGCTTATGGTGTAAGTTCGCTCAGGTATAATACTTCCGGGGATGGCAACACCGGATTTGGCTATGGTTCTTTGCTTTTAAATACAACAGGAATTTACAATACAGCAACAGGTACTAATGCGCTTCATGCTAACACAACAGGAAATTTCAATGTCGCAAACGGTTTGGCAGCATTATTCTCTAACACAACAGGAATTAATAACACTGCCATTGGCTCTGCTTCATTATTTAATTCAGTACAAAATTCATTTAATGTTGCTTTGGGTGATTCAACTTTATATAACTACAATAATGGTGGCGCCAATGATTACCTGCTTGCTGCCGGACATGCAGCTTTGAAAAATAACACCGGAGGTTATTTTAATACTGCTGCCGGTGGATTTGCGCTTTACTCAAATACAACCGGAGCTAACAATTCAGCGGTAGGCACATATTCTCTTCGCTTAAACACCACTGGTAGTAGTAATACTGCAATGGGAGTAAGTAGTCTTTACTCAAATACGTTTGGCAGCTACAATGCAGCATTCGGGCTTGAAGCACTAAGTCATAATACAGGAGGAAATAACAATACAGCTAACGGTGTATATGCGCTGCATGAAAATACAACAGGCAACAGCAATGCTGCCTTCGGTTACCAATCGCTTTATAACAGTAATGGTGATAATAATACTGCAACAGGAAGTAATGCTCTATTTGGCAATACCACAGGAAGTAACAACACTGCAATAGGCACCAATGCACTTGTTTCCAATAACTCAGGGAACGGTTGTGTTGCAATAGGATTTAATGCATTGCGAACTTCACAACAAAGTTCATTTAACGTTGCAATAGGTGATTCTGCATTGTATAATTATAACAACACGGGCCTTGTGTTTGATTATCTTGTTGCAACAGGTCATGCTGCTTTGCTTTCTAACACCTCAGGATTTTATAACACGGCAACAGGTGCAAATTCACTTTATTCAAATACAACCGGTTTTAATAATTGCGCTACCGGAACTTTTTCGCTTCGCGGCAATACTACCGGCAATGGAAACACAGCAACTGGTGTGAGTGCTTTATATTCCAATACTACAGGATCTAATAATGCAGCCACAGGAATTGAAGCGCTTTCGCAAAATACCAGCGGTCAGAAAAATACAGCTAACGGAGCATATGCCTTACATAATAATGTAACCTCAAGTAACAATACTGCAACAGGTTACCAGGCACTTTATAACAGCACAGCTGGCGACAATACTGCAGTAGGCTCGAATGCTCTTTTCGCAAACACCACCGGCAATAACAATACAGCTGCAGGCAGCGAAACACTTTCTTCAAATACTACCGGGTCAACTAACACAGCTTTTGGCCGTAGAGCTCTTGGTACAAATGCTGATGGAGGAAGCAATACTGCAATTGGCGCATTCTCCTTGTATGGAAACACTTCAGGATCCAGCAATACAGCTGCAGGGGTAGATGCATTAGGTTCGAACAGCACCGGATCTCAGAACGTAGCTTTAGGAAGAGAAGCGCTTTACTTCAGTACAACCGGATTCAGTAACACATCTTGCGGGATTTATTCATTGCGAAATAATTCCACAGGCAATAATAATTCTGCATTTGGTTTAAGAGCCATGGCAACTAATACCACCGGACGTAACAATACCTGTATAGGTGACAGCGCTGATGTGGCAACAGGTACTCTTAATAATGCAACAGCTATTGGATCACATGCACAGGTTAGTTCAAGCAACAGTATAGTGCTTGGTAGCATTTCAGGCATTAATGGCGCAACAAGCAGTGCCAATGTTGGCATTGGAATTACAGCGCCAGCAAGCAATGCTAAACTTCATATTATTGAAAACACAAATTCAGGTTTGCTCGTAGGCGCTTCCTCAGGCACATTGTCTTTTGTGACTTTTAACCGGCCGGCAGGCTCAGCTTCATCAGGAGTACTACGAGTAAGAGATAATGGGTCATCGGTT
>JBGARN010000006.1:0-68784 GCA_044230205.1 Bacteroidia bacterium | reverse complement strand
TATCAAAACCCTTCATTTACGAATGGAACGCCATTGCTCCAACGGACGCATAGTTGCTGAGTTTTTAAAAGATCACCCTATGGTTGACAAATGCTACTGGCCAGGTTTTCACGATCATCCTAACCATGCAGTGGCACGTAACCAGATGAAGGATTTTGGTGGTATGATTTCTTTTACCTTACGAAATGCCACCCTGGAGCAAACTTTTAAAATTGCTTCATCATTCAAGGTATGGACATTAGCTGAATCTTTAGGTGGGGTTGAATCATTGGTAAACCATCCGGCTACTATGACTCATGCCTCTATTCCTAAAGCCGAACGCGAACGAGTTGGAGTAGTGGATAACCTGCTTCGCCTAAGCACCGGAATTGAACACATTGATGATTTGATTGATGATTTAAAAAACGTGCTGAAATAGTTATAAATAGGCTGAGATAGTCTATAATCTTAATATTTTACAAAATTACCACCTAAGTGATAGCCTATCTACGGGCTGAACAATTATTTTCTATATTTTCGCCACCCGATAATAAAACCGTATTAATATTAAATATCAAAAATGAAAAAAGGAATACAATTAAGTTTACTGGTTATTACCCTTTTATTAAGTGGAATAGCCAAAGCACAACATAAGCATTGCTATACTGACGAAGCAACACATGAAGTGATGGTAAATAATCCTGAGGCATTACTAAGGCAAAACCAGCTTGAAGAATTTACCCAGGCATATAGTAAAGCAAACAATGCAAATGGTCAGAATAAAGTTCAGGGAGTGGTTTATGTTATTCCAATTGTATTTCATGTATTACACACCTGGGGACCTGAAAATATTAGTGATGAACAGATTTATGATGCAGTAAGAATATTAAACAGGGATTTTCGTAAACAAAATGCTGATACCATTGATGTGGTGCCTTCTTTTCAAGGTATAGTTGCAGATTGCGAAATTGAATTCCGTCTTGCCCAGATTGATCCTAATGGCAATTGCACTAATGGGATAGTAAGATATTATGATCCGCGCACAGTTTGGGATCGCAGTGCTGCAAATAATAATGGTTGGGATAATTACACACATACTTGGGATCCGACAAACTATTTGAATGTATACATTGTTAAAAGCATTGATGGTACTGCTGCAGCTTATACCTACAAGCCGGGCACCTGGCCAACAGGAAGTTCACGTGATGCAATTGTTTGTTTGCATGACTATTTAGGCAGTATTGGTTCAAGCTCACCTAATAACTCACGTACACTTACGCATGAGGTTGGTCATTGGTTTAATTTATCGCATACCTGGGGCAATAATAATAGCGCTGGTGTTGCCTGTGGTGATGATAATGTATTTGATACACCTGAAACCAAAGGAAGCAATTTGGTTTGTAATCTGAGCCTTTCTGATTGCAATCCTCCAATAATTGAGAACGTTCAGAACTATATGGATTATTCATATTGCAATAACATGTATACCGAAGGACAAAAAACAAGAATGCGTTCGGCTTTAATGAGTTCTATTTCAGGTCGCAATAATCTTTGGTCGGCAACTAATCTTACAGCAACTGGTACTGGCTCAACTTCAGCACCAGCCTGTTTGCCACAGCCATATGTAAATTCAGCACTTCGTACTGTTTGTGAAGGCGGAATAATCGCATTCAATCATATTAGTATGAACCTGGATACTAACCCTGCCCCAACATTCCTCTGGAATTTTCCGGGTGGAACTCCATCATCATCAACTCTTGAAAATCCCTCTATAACTTATAATACTGCAGGGCATTATGATGTATCATTGACAATAACTAATAGTGCAGGTAGCAATACTGTAACTTATACTAATATGGTTTCAGTTTATTCAACACAGGCATCTGTGTTTACTCCATATACTGAAAGCTTTGAAGCAATAACTTTTCCCGGTACTGACTTTGACATTGATAATATGAACCAGGGAAATACATGGACACAAACTACCAACGCAGCCGCTACCGGCACAAAATCAGTTTATATAAATAACTGGAATGGAAATTTCGGTACTGATGTTTTTGTAACACCGTCATATAGTTTCTCAATTGTAAGTTCAGTAGGAATGACATTTAAGGTTGCGTTTGCTAGACGTAGCGCTAACAGTGATGATAAGTTGCAGGTATATGGTTCAACCAACTGTGGACAAACCTGGGTACAACGCTACGTTAAACAAGGTGCAGCACTTGCTACTACCACTACAATCAACAACTTCTCAGCATATATACCTACTGCTGCACAGTGGCGTACCGAATCAGTTACCATCGGGTCATATGCAAATCAACCTAACGTAAGGTTTAAATTTGTATATACCTACAGCACAAACGGTAATTATGGAAATAACATATATGTAGACGACATTAACTTTACAGGGACTGTTGGCATTGATGAAAACTTTGCAAACCAGATTGGTTTAAGTGTATTTCCAAACCCATCGCAGGGAAATGCAGAATTAACATTTGATATGTTAAAACAGGGCAATGTTGAAATTAATGTACTTGATGTTGTAGGAAGAAATTGTGCAAAAATTATGGCAGGAAATCTTCAAGCCGGAAGCCACTCTTACAAAATAGGTGAAGAATTAAATGCAGGAATTTATTTTGTGGAGCTGGTTAGTGATGGAAAGAAAGCAACTCAAAAACTAATAATATAGTAATCTTGGTATTTATTCAGATAAAAAAGGAGCGAAATTTTTCGCTCCTTTTTTGTTTGTGCTTCAAGGAAAACATAGGATATCAAAACTACACTTTTCTGCTAAGACCAAACCTTAGTGCCTTCAGTACAGTTTTTGCAAATGTCAATTTCACTCCTGGCTTTAAGAACTGAGGCTCGGAAATTTTTATAGTTTTCATTTTTCCATAATTCAGAAAACAACTGTTTTTTCAAATCACCCATCTGATGTTGGGCATCTTTGTCAAAGCAACATGGAACAACTTTGCCGTCCCAGGTTATTACACAGCTATGCCACAATTTCCAGCAATGGCTTAGTAGTTTATTCTTAATGCTGTAACTACCATTATCATTTTTGTGATACCTGGAGTATTTTTCAATTTTTGGAATAAGAGGGTTGCCGTGTTCAAAATCATAGACCTGTGCAGTTTTTAGTCCTACTTCGTCTACTCCAATTTCTTTAGCCAATTTATACAATTCATCTATCTGATGTTCATTCGGTTGAACAACCAGAAACTGAAAAATAATATGAGGGGTTTTTGATTTTAATTGACGTTTCCATTTCACAACATTTTTAGAACCCTCCATTACCTTTTCTAACTGCCCACCTATACGATATTGCTCATAAACTTCCTGTGTTGTTCCATCGATTGAAATTATTAAGCGATCAAGACCCGATTCAACAGTTCTGCGTGCGTTATCATCATTAAGATAATGTGCATTGGTAGAAGTAGCCGTATAGATTTTCTTTTTTGAAGCGTAAGTAATCAGATCAAAAAAATCTTTGTTTAAATATGGTTCACCCTGAAAATACAAAATAAGGTATAGGAGCTTATCGGCAATTTCGTCAATCACACTTTTGTAGAATTCGTAATTTAACATGCCAGTTGGCCTGGTAAATGACCGTAAACCACTTGGGCATTCAGGACACCGCAAATTACATGAAGTGGTTGGTTCGAATGAAACGCTGATAGGCAATCCTTTATGAACAACTTTGCCTGTAAGTTTCGACAACTGGTAACTACCTACAACGGCAATAGCATTAGCCGCACGCTTTAAAGTGAGCTTCGATAAAAAATTAAAACCATCTCTCAGGTTACTATTCATCAATTGTTAAAAATAAAATTTGCCCAATGCAAAGCTAAGATTTATGATTCAAGCATATTTAGTGATAATACCAAAACAAAAAAGGCTCATTGTACAATGAGCCTTTTAATATTAGATAGTTATGCTTAGCCAACTAATTCTTCTGAAAGAATCTCTTCATAGAAATCATTGTAAACGGCAATGTAATCGTCACCGGCCTGAAATGGTAATGTAGGTCGACCTGACTTTTTAATAAAACCTTCAACCTCTTTTGAAAGAGTCTCAGTTGATTTTATAATGCCATCGGAATGGCGAATTGCATTCTGTGTAAGACTATGATAATTGGTATCTTTTAATTCTTTAATATCAGCTGCAGTAATCCCTTCCATCATCAGCTTCTTATTATAATTTTCTGACCAAGAATCTTCAAACGTATCATTATATACTGAATAGATTACTCTTGAGTTTTTGAAACAAGGATCATCTTTATATGCTGTTTTAACAAACATTGGAATTAAAGATGACATCCATCCATGACAGTGAATTACATCAGGTACCCAACCAAGTTTTTTCACAGTTTCAAGTACACCGCGACAGAAAAATACGGTACGATCATCATTATCTTTAAAGTATTTGCCTTTAGCATCAGTTACCATTGCTTTGCGCTGAAAATACTCTTCATTATCAATGAAATAAACCTGCATGCGTGCCTGCTGAATAGAAGCAACTTTAATAATAAGCGGGTGGTCTAAATCATTTATAATTAAATTCATACCGCTCAAGCGAATAACTTCGTGAAGTTGATTGCGTCTTTCATTGATACAACCAAAACGCGGCATAAAAACTCTGATTTCTTTTCCTGATTCCTGGGTGCCTTGGGGGAGGTGTCGGCCTATTTTAGATATTTCTGTTTCTTCAACAAATGGGGTAATTTCTTGTGATACGAATAGAACTTTTACTTTCTCTTTCTTCATTGCTACCGTTTTTAGTTTGTGGGCACAAAAGTAAACATATTAAATAGACTTTACAACTACAATACCAAACAAAGGGATCAACGTGTTTAAAAAAGCGGTTAATAAGCTATTCATTATCAATAATATTAACAGGTAAAATAAATTATTCAACCGGGGCTATTTTACCTTCTCGTGCAATTCAGTGATAAAATCTAATGAATTACCTGCCAAGCAAATTAAGCGGGTAATGCTTATTAATCCAGTTTTAATACAGCCATAAATGCTTCCTGGGGAATTTCTACATTACCTACCTGGCGCATGCGTTTTTTACCTTCTTTTTGTTTTTCAAGAAGTTTACGCTTACGGCTGATATCACCGCCATAACATTTTGCTGTTACGTCTTTACGAAGTGCTTTAACGGTTTCGCGGGCAATTATTTTAGCGCCAATTGAAGCCTGTATTATTATCTCAAATTGCTGACGGGTCATCAACTCTTTTAATTTTTCACAAATTTTACGGCCGAAATCATAGGCATGGTCCCTGTGAATTAATGCGCTTAATGCATCTACCGGTTCGCCATTCATTCTTATATCAAGCTTCACTAAATCGCTTTTCTGATAGCCTATAGGATGGTAATCAAAGGATGCATAACCTTTTGAAATGGATTTGAGCTTATCATAAAAATCAAAAACAATTTCTGATAGCGGCATATGAAATATCAGCTCAACGCGGCTGGTTGTTAGGTAGCTCTGATTTACAATCTGCCCACGTTTACCGATACAAAGGGTCATTATAGCACCTGTAAATTCGGATTTTGTTATGATAGTTGCTTTAATATAAGGCTCTTCAATTCGTTCCAGTCGGGCAGGATCAGGAAAATCGGATGGATTATTTACAGCAAAATCATCACCATTGGTTAAATAGGCATGATAGGATACGTTGGGGACAGTTGTAATAACCGTCATATTAAATTCCCGCTCCAGCCTTTCCTGAATAATCTCCATATGCAGCATGCCCAAAAAACCGCATCTGAAACCAAAGCCTAAAGCTGCAGAACTCTCAGGTTCAAAAACCAGCGATGCATCATTAAGCTGAAGTTTTTCCATGCTATAGCGCAATTCTTCGTAATCATCAGTATCTACAGGATAAATCCCGGCAAATACCATTGGCTTTACATCTTCAAATCCTTCTATTGCTTCATCGCAAGGGCGGTCAATTCGGGTAATTGTATCTCCCACCTTTACATCTTTTGCCTCTTTGATACCGCTAATGATATACCCTACATCTCCTGCTTTAACTACAGGTCGTTGTTCTTTCTCAAGCCGCAGAATACCCACTTCTTCAGCAATATATTCCTTACCGGTATTTACAAATTTTACCCTGTCATTTTTTCTGATTTCGCCATCCACCACTTTAAAGTAGGCAATAATGCCGCGAAAGCTATTGAATACCGAATCGAAAATAAGTGCTTTTAAAGGCGCATCAGGATTACCTTTTGGTGGAGGTACCCGCTTTACAATAGCTTCAAGAATTGATTCAACGCCCAATCCTGTTTTACCTGAAGCGGCTAATATTTCTTCGCGCCTGCATCCAAGCAGGTCTACAATTTGATCCTTTACCTCTTCAGGATTTGCACTCTCAAGGTCAATTTTATTTAAGATAGGAATAATTTCAAGGTCATTCTCCAGTGCCAGGTACAGATTACTTATTGTTTGCGCCTGGATGCCTTGCGCTGCATCAACAATTAGCAGTGCACCTTCGCAAGCTGCAATACTCCGGCTTACTTCATAACTAAAATCAACGTGACCGGGTGTATCAATCAGGTTAAGAACATATTTTTTGCCTTCCAGTTCATAATCCATTTGAATGGCATGGCTTTTTATAGTGATACCTCTCTCACGCTCAATATCCATATCATCAAGCACCTGATCCTGCGCCTGTCGTTCACTTACTGTTTTGGTTAGCTGTAATAATCGGTCAGCCAGGGTGCTCTTGCCATGATCGATATGTGCTATTATGCAAAAATTACGAATATTTTCCATTGGGGGCGCGAAATTAATGCAATTGAGTGAATTAGGAAATGCAGATGGGATGGGAATATGTTATTATCAGTTAAGATGAATTTTTAGTGTTCTTGCTGCATTTCAAAAATCTATTTGAAATTAAATTCTACTTCGGGTATTAAATACATTAAAAGGTTATAAATCCATTACACATTAAACTGAAATTTTATTGAATAATAATAGTAGTAATATTTTTTACCCATAAAATAATATTATGCACCATGAATTACAATTCAGAAACCACACTATCAAAATCTGATGTCTTGCTGAATTACATTTGGTATATATCATCATGATATTATTACCCCTTGTAATTTTTCTTATCCCTCATCATCAGATTTTATTTTCACTTTTTATCTAAACGATTTTTTTCTAATCCTTTACCCCATACCAAAATGTTTAAGTCATTTATGCTGCTCGTTATGAGCGCTGCATTGTTTTTACCAGTTGCACTATTCGCACAAGAATGGAACGTCAAAAAGGAAATGCCGGTTTCAATTGACCAAATGATCGCTCAGCCTTTTGACAAGTACGATACCACAGTAACTACCAATGCCTGCAGTAATGCGTCAAACAACAATTATTCATCAGCCATCAATTTAACGGTAGGTGCAGCTGCAATTAGCGGACGAACCTGCGGAACTATCCAGGCAGGTGAATCAAAAGGATGTAACAATACCGCTAACCAGTCGGTATGGTATACGGTTACTTCAACAGCAACTACTACCTATATCATAATTGATGCAGCAGGCTCTAACTGTTATGTTGGTTCAGTTATCTGGCCTGCAGCAGGCTTGCCAGGTACAAAAGCTACAATGATTAATTGTCAATCGGCAGCCAATGGTCCCGGTGTAACTGTATTTAGTATAAGCGGAGCTATTGGTAAAGCTTATGCCATACAAGTAACTTATGATGCAGGCGGCCCTTGCGGACAGGAGGGAACATTTACCATACGTGCCGCCAATTCCTACAGCGGTACCATTTCCAATCCCGGGCCTGATAATTCCTGTTCAACTGCGTATAACGGATGTTACTTTACTGCTACGCCAACCACTCAACAGGTAACATCTAACTGTTCAGCTTATCCGCTCACTACGCAAACCAACAAGGTTAATAATTCATTTTATTCATTTACCACTGCACCTGTAAATTCAAATGTGCTGAGTTTTCAGGATATAATCAGCTCTACATGTGGTGGAGGAGGTAATGTTGCATGGTTTTTTTATCGCTTATATGATCAGTACTGTAACCTGGTTAGCTATGGAGATTTAGGAAACCTGCAAAACAATGTTGCCTGTAACCAACCCTATATACTTGAGTATATGTGGGAGCAATTATCTTGTTCTTATACTCAGCATTATCCGTTTCAGTATGTGCCTAACGGTACTATCGGATGCGGTACTCCATTGCCGGTTGAGTTTCTGAGTTTTGAAGCAGCAGCCAAAAACAATACGGCAACACTAAGTTTTGCAACAGCTACTGAACTTAATAACGATTTCTTTTTGGTGGAAAGAAGTGCTGACCATATCATGTTTGAACCGGTAGCTAAAATTAAAGCTAAGGGATATTCAACGCAGGTAACAACTTATACTACTAAGGATATATTGCCCGGTAATGGACCTTACTACTACCGGATAAAGCAAGTGGATATTAATGGTGACTTCAGCTATTCAAAAGTGATTACCGTAACCACTTCCAGCGAGCAGGTTACCCTGTGCATTAATAACCCTGTAAAAACTAATGCCAAACTGCTTATTAATACCAACTGTGCAAGCACAGCCAAAGTGGAATATATCAACTGCCAGGGCGCTGTATGTGCGTCATCTACACATCAACTCGAAAAAGGAATAAACACTATTACTGATAATGCTGACCGTTTAATGCCTGGTGTATATACGGTAGTAGTTACAACTGCCAATGCTGTAAGCAGGCAGAAGATGATTAAGGTTTGAATTTTTCTATGGGGGATTAATTTTAAACCCAAACCCCGGCAACTATTGCCGGGGTTTTTTTAGCTGTGTGTATAAAATGGTTTTTGTTCAAAAGTATGTTCACGAATTACACCTATGCTTATAAGGTTTACAAGAATTTTAGAAGCCCGCCATCGCGATACATTAATCAACTTACAGTATTCGTTAAGTGTTATTCGCTTATGCTGTTTTAAGTAATCAAACAAGGCCTGCTCCTTACTTCCATATTTAATAATGGTAGCTGAATTTTCGGAATTGCGCTTTAGTACATCAACCGTAATTTTGCTTGCCAGCAGCGATTCATCGCCTACACGAATATAAACCCACCATTTGTTATCTTCTGCTTTTGCATAGTAAGGTTTGTCTTTGCCCTCAGGTATTAATGCCTCCAAAACAATTTTCTCATTAATAACCCATTCTTTAATCATAAACGGCACCGGGGGTTTACAATAAAAATTAGCAGCAAGATCAAGCATGTATTTTTCCTCTTCGCTTTTTATGCCTGTAATGGTTTTATCATCACGCACACCTATTAAAAGCCGTCCGCCTTTATGATTGGCAAAAGCCACCATGGATTTCGCAATTTTTGAAGCACTGGTAATTTCTTTTTTAAAATCCAATACCTCACTTTCTCCGGCTTCAATTAGTCGCATCAGGTGTTTCATGCCTGCAATTATAATTGATTTAAAGATTGGATTTGGATGCTATGCAGCCGGGTATAGCACAATGGTTGTAATTTGTTTTCGCTAAAATTTATGCTGCATGCTGCATTATCATTCAAAAATCAATACATCATTAATTTATTATCAGCAGTTTTAATTAAATAATACTTTTGTCCGCCAAAAGTTTTTTACACCCGTTACACTTATGGCAAAACAATCGACAAAATTTATTGGTGAAGGCTTAACCTATGATGATGTGCTTTTAATGCCATCCTATTCAGAGGTATTGCCTCGTGAAGTGGATATTTCGAGCATGTTTACACGCAATATCAGGATTAATGCACCTTTTGTAAGTGCTGCTATGGACACGGTAACTGAAAGCGCTTTGGCTATTGCTATGGCACAGGAAGGCGGCATTGGTGTGTTGCATAAAAACATGAGCATAGAAGCGCAGGCGGCTGAAGTACGTAAGGTAAAACGCAGCGAAAGTGGTATGATTCAGGATCCGATTACACTGCATAAAGATGCAACCATAGGGCAGGCGCTAGACATTATGCGTGAAAATAAAATCGGGGGCATACCCATAGTAAATGATGCAGGCATACTTGTTGGAATTTTAACCAACCGCGATTTGCGTTTTGAACGCGATATGAAACGCAATGTGAGTGAAGTAATGACTTCTGAAAATCTCGTTACGGTTACCGGCACCACAAGTCTTCAGAAGGCTGAAGTTATTTTGATGAAATATAAAATTGAGAAACTGCCCGTTGTTGATAAGAACAAGAAGCTGATCGGCTTAATTACCTATAAGGACATTCTCAAATTTAAATCGCGGCCTGATTCCTGTAAAGATTCATTTGGCAGGCTGCGCGTGGCTGCTGCTGTTGGCATTACCGCAGATATGTTACATCGTGTTGAAGCTTTGGTTAAGGTAGGTGTAGATGCCATTACCATTGACACTGCGCATGGCCATACCAAAGGAGTTATTGATGCATTAAAAAGAGTAAAAAAAGCGTATCCGCAGCTTGATATTATTGTGGGTAATGTGGGAACAGGCGAGGCAGCTTTGGCACTGGCCAAAGCCGGTGCAGATGCTGTTAAAGTAGGCATAGGGCCCGGTGCCATTTGCACCACGCGCATTGTGGCCGGAGTTGGCGTACCGCAGTTATATGCTGTGCACAGTGTGGCTCAGGCGCTGAAAAACACCGGGGTGCCTATGATTGCCGATGGTGGTATCCGTTACAGTGGCGATGTGGCAAAAGCTATTGCTGCAGGTGCGCACAGTGTTATGATGGGCAGCATATTTGCCGGGGTGGAAGAGAGCCCGGGTGAGACTATAATTTTCGAAGGTCGTAAATTTAAAACCTATCGCGGCATGGGTTCCATAGAGGCTATGCGCGAAGGAAGCAAGGACCGCTATTTCCAGGATGTGGAAGATGATATTAAAAAGCTGGTGCCCGAAGGTATTGTGGGGCGTGTGCCTTACAAGGGAACTTTAGCTGAAGAAATGTACCAGCTTAAAGGTGGCCTTCGTGCAAGCATGGGTTATACCGGTTCAAAAGATATTAAAACATTACAGCAGGCAAAGTTTATTCGTATCACACAAGCCGGAATAAATGAAAGCCATCCGCATTCGGTGCAAATAACCAAGGAAGCACCTAACTACAAGCGATAGTTTTTTCATGTTTAATGATTATTGTAGCAGCGCCTGTTTACTTTTTAGCATTGAAGCGCTATGCACTTAATTAAAAATAAAAAAGCCCGTAATCGGGCTTTTTTGTTCAGTTTACTTTTGCAGTTATTATCGCCTGAACGTCTAAACAGGAATCATTACAATATCATGCTCCAGGTTTTCATTTTCCACCAGGCTGATAACTGCACTGTAGTTTTCGTGTAAATCGCTGGTGGCCATCAGGGTTTGTTCGCCCATTAGCGTGGTATTGATTTCGAAGCTGCCATCAGCTGCCGAGGTAACGCTGATGTTGCCATTTTCTAAAAATACCGATGCATTGGCAATGGGTAAATTGGTAACACTATCCGTCACCGTACCGCTGATAATTTTATAGCTGCCTTTGGTTACATATAGCACTCCCCACTCGCGCGCATTTTCACGCTGGCTGGATGGCTCCTCTTCGTTATAATACGTTTCCACTTCATCCCACACTTTTTTAATTACGGCATCGGCCTCGGTGTTTGATGCTGCTAAGTTTTCCAGTGCAGTATCATAAGCTTCTGCAGCAGCACTTTGCGGCATCAGCGAACCATCAAAATTAGTATATGCTGTGGTTACCTCAGCAATATCGGGCATTGCCATAGGGCTTCCCCCACCTGCAATACGTGCCGCATCGCCTGTTATAAGGTTATTACCCACCTGCTTTAGCAGCGCTTCGCTGGACATATCGGGCAAGCTGGACGAATTAATGTCTAACTGGTAATAAGCACGGTCTTCTTTTGCAAATACTCCCCGCTCTACACCCAGGTTAAACACCTGTATAAAATGCGAATTTAACTGCCGGCTCACCTGTGCATAATTGTTTTTAACTACGGTAAGCACTGCTAAATCATGTTTCTTAACTGCAATAAGATCATAACGGGCCTGGTAGGTGGCCGCTATGGCTGTTAGCCTGCCTTTAGTAGTTGTTGTTAAAAAACTTGCTGCGCCAAGTGCGTTGTTTTTAGCAAGCGCTGTGTTTAATGCGCTTAAGCGCGATGTTGCTGCATTAGGCAATTGCCTGGTTTCTGATGCCATAATTTTTTAAGGTTTTTTTAGTGTGTATGTTTTTTGGTTTTTTTCAAACATGCACTGGGTTAATATTAATGTGAACTGCTTTTTATTGATAGTTAGTACTTAATCCTTTTAACACGGTAAAGTGAACATACCCGGGAAAACCTTCCCTTAGAATTTTCTCAGCGGGCATTTGCTAAAGAAAACAGCCCCTTAGAATTTTCTCAGCGGGCATTTGCTAAAGAAAACCGCCCCTTAGAATTTTCTCAGCAGGCATTTGCTAAAGAAAACAGCCCCTTAGAATTTTCTCAGCAGGCATTTACAAAAAGAAAACAGCCCCTTAGAATTTTCTCAGCAGGCATTTGCTAAAGAAAACAGCCCCTTAGAATTTTCTCAGCAGGCATTTGCTAAAGAAAACAGCCCCTTAGAATTTTCTCAGCGGGCATTTGCTAAAGAAAACAGCCCCTTAGAATTTTCTCAGCGGGCATTTGCTAAAGAAAACAGCCCCTTAGAATTTTCTCAGCGGGCATTTGCTAAAGAAAACCGCCCCTTAGAATTTTCTCAGCAGGCATTTGCTAAAGAAAACCGCCCCTGAGCACATGCTTACCGTGTGTTTTTTTAGCAAAACAGCTTTATATCACAAGCTTATCTTTCAACTACATTATTAATTTGCATTAAGGCTGCTGCCAATACAATTAATTACTTCCCGGTTTATTAGGTATGGATGTTTTTCAAAGAACAATTGTGCAATGGATAATTAAAAAATGTATTGTAAAGAAGGTAAGCAGTGCTGTTGAAATCAAGAGGGCTTTCCCTGAATTTTAGTTATCAGGGTTTTTCCTCATCAGGTGCCTAGTCAGCATTAAAAATGCTTAGGATAAGACATCACAAGCAAGTGAACAACATCATTTATAATCAGAAAAGCAGCTCATGTGGCTGCAATTATTTTTTTGGATAACAAGTAGTTGCAGGTTCATAATTTCTTTTACTACCTTTGAGGAGTTAATAAAACCATTAAAGAGTATAACCATTCATTTGTAAACTATTCAGTGCTTCATTTGGTTTAATGTAAACGGATATCGCTAACGAAGTATATACTTAGTAAAACCACTAAGTAAATTACATTCAAATCGTTTTCGATAAAAGTGTTCAAGCATTAAACTACCTTATTGTAACCGCTAAAGATTTTTATACAGAACTAAAATCAATAACCGGTAAAAAGGTTCAACCCCATATCATTAAACCCGTTAAACCCTTATGCCTTACTTCAATACTTCGTAACATTACCAGCTGTCAGCGTTTGGCTTGCAGGCTTGCCTCGCCAACGCTTGTTTATCAAAACGCCACCTTGTACCATTTTTGTTGAACAAAATAAATAAACAGTTTGCCCAATATAAATGGCCATTTAACCGATAATTATAGCTATCGGTCAATTTATAATAAACATTGCAAATTCTGAAACTTATATTTATACAAACATTTTAATCCGATAAAAAATATGAAAAAATTGAACCTATTTGTCCTCTTTGCCGCTGTATTATTTAGTATAAACAGCTTTGCCCAATGCGCGTGGACCGTTAACCCCAGCATTCAAAATCTATCATGTAACGGTAATTGCGATGGTAAAATCGTAATTGTACTTGACAACGTGCCTGCAGGCACCACCTTTACCTTCTTATGGTCTTCAGGTGAAACCACACACTACATTGATAAAGTGTGCGATGGTTTTTACACCGTAACAATCACTGATGACAAAGGATGTTCAGTAACCAACACTTATGAAATTACTGCTCCAAAACCACTGGAAGTTACTTGTGAGGCAACAGTACCTACTGCGCCAGGAACGTTAACAGCAAATGTATCCGGAGGCACACCTCCTTACTCATTCACGTGGAATACAGTACCTCCACAATACACGCAAACCATAACCGGAGTTCCGGCAGGAAGCTATACCGTGTATGTTGAAGATGCCAATAAATGTGCAGGCAGTTCAAACTGTAAAATTGATGAGGTTACAATAGTGTGCGGAGGTCGTACCCAAACTATGGGCGGCTGGGGTGCAGTACCTAATGGTAACAATCCCGGTGTTTACCTGCATGCGCACTTTGCAGCTGCATTCCCTAACGGGTTAACCATAGGTTGCAATAACACTTTCAAGCTTACATCAGCACAAAAAGTAACTGACTTTTTACCTTCAGGTACTTCACCAAAAGCTTTACCAGCAGGTAATATGGTTGACAACGTAGGTTACAAAAATGTACTTGCAGGCCAGTTGGTTGCAGCAACGCTTTCAATAGGTTTCGATTATGAGAATCCTAACTTCAGCCCTGCTTCCATTACCCTGGATAACCAGATTATTACTAACGGAGTATTTGCAGGTAAAACAGTTGGTTTCCTTGTAGCAGAAGCTAATAAGAAAATCGGAGGCTGTGCATCACCTTATACCTATTCACAATTGAATGATGCTCTTGACATGGTTAATAAAAATTATGACGATGGCAATGTAAACAATGGCAACCTTGAGTGTGAAGAAAAAGCACGTACTATGAATGATGTTGCTACAGAAAGCACCCTGTCATATAAAGTTTATCCAAACCCATTTGCTACTATGGCTCATCTTGAATTCAGTTCAGCTAAGAACAGCCATGTAACTGTTGAATTGGTTGACTTAACCGGCCGTGTTGTTAAATCACTTTTCGAAGGTGATGTAATGAAGGATGCTGCCAATACACTAGAGGTTAATTCTAATGAATTACGTAACGGAATTTACATCATGAAAATTAAATCAAATGATGAAATTTATAACCAGCGTATTTACATTCAGAAATAAATAAAAAGCAAGAATTAAAAAATCCCGCTACATAGCGGGATTTTTTTTTGGCCTTTTTTACCCCTAAACCCTTACAGGCATTAGTGTAAACGTAAGAAGAAACCAATACTCTCGAAAGTGCCGTAGGCACGACATATTGGTAGGAAACAAATCGTAATAATTAATAAGTGCCATAGGCACGACATTTCTTCCTGCAAAAATTGCGGAAATAAAATTTCGCCACGCTGTGGCTTTATATTGATGCAGATCTGTTTCTACCAAAATATCGCTCCTTACGGAGCTTCAAAATGCAATAGCGCAAAATTAGGTTGACGCATATGCACTGACAGGGCTTGCCGGCTTGCGCTTAGTAGCCCTGAAATTGTTTACAATCACCTTTGCCGCCTCATTATTTTTATTAGGTTTGTATAGCAATTCACCAAAGCCGGCAACTACTGCAGCATAATGAAAACACTTTACAAAACCTTACTCTTACTTTTCACTTTTCACTTTTCATTTTTCACTATTAACGCCCAGGAAATTGAATGGCAGAATACTATTTATAAAAATGGAAATGGGTTTGCAGAAGAGAAACTATTCTCAGTACAGCAAACCGCTGATGGGGGATATATACTTGGTGGAATGGAAATGGGCTACAAGTGGGATTATTGGATTGTAAAGACCAATACGGCAGGAATAACGGAATGGCAGAATTCTATTGGCGGAAACTTTGGTGATGAACTTTATTCTGTTCAGCAAACCACTGATGGGGGATATATTCTTGGCGGTCATTCCTTGTCATTAATTTCAGGTGATAAAACAGAGAATAGTATTGGCGGTAGCGATTACTGGATTGTAAAAACCGATTCACTTGGAAACATCCAATGGCAGAATACCATCGGTGGAAGCAGTACGGATAAGCTTTTATCAATTCAACAAACTGTGGATGGAGGATATATCATGGGAGGATATTCCTCTTCAAATATTTCAGGCGATAAAACGGAAAACAAAATTGGTTATTATGATTACTGGATTGTAAAGGTCGATGCAGCCGGTAGCATTCAATGGAACAATACCATTGGAGGTAGTGATGATGACTATCTTTATTCTATTCGGCAAACCACTGACGGGGGCTATATTTTAGGTGGCTATTCCGAATCAAACATTTCAGGTGATAAAACGGAAAATAGCATTGGCGGTCGAGATTACTGGATTGTAAAAACCGATGCAACGGGCAACATCCAATGGCAGAATACCATTGGGGGAAATAGTGGTGACCAGCTTTATGCTATCCAACAGACAACTGATGGGGGATATATCCTTGGAGGATTGTCTGCATCACCCATTTCAGGCGATAAAACGGAAAATAGCAACGGATCAATAGATTACTGGATAGTAAAAACCGATGCAACGGGCAACATACAATGGCAGAATACCATCGGGGGAAGCAGTTTGGATTATCTCCATTCCATCCAGCAAACTGCAGACGGGGGATATATTCTTGGCGGATATTCATATTCAAACATTTCAGGTGATAAGACGGAAAACAATAATGGAGATTATGATTACTGGGTTGTAAAAACCGATGCATCAGGAAACATACAATGGCAGAATACTATCGGGGGTGGCGACCGGGATCATCTTCGTTCTATTCAGCAAACCGCTGACGGGGGGTATATTCTTGGTGGATACTCCAATTCAAATATTTCAGGCGATAAAACAGAGAATTGTAATGGCAGTTACGATTACTGGATTGTAAAACTTACTGATAAATTCAATACTATAACGGGTAAGTGTTTTTTAGATATGAACAGCAACAATGTGCAGGACTCGGGTGAAGTGTATTTGCACAACAAAAAAATTACCGAAGGCAGTACAGGCAGATTTGCATTCAGTGAACAAAATGGAATTTATTCTGTAAGTGTTTTAGACAGTGGCAACTTTATGATTGCACCTGATGCAATAAATAATTTTAATGCAGTACCTGTTTCGCATAGTGTCAACTTCACAGGCATGCAACAAATTGATTCGTTAAACGATTTTGCATTTCAACCAGCAGGTGTTATAAATGATTTACGCATTACCATATCACCATTAACACTTTTCCGTTCAGGCTTTAATGCAAGCTACACCATGCATTATGAAAATGTGGGCACAACAGTTTTAAACGCAACCGTTGTGTTTTACCTTAACGACAGCAACTATACTTATGTATCATCATCAGTTAGTCCTGCATTGGTTACAACAGATTCTATTGTGTGGAATAACATTTCATTAGCTCCTTTTCAATCAGGCAATATAACAGTTACCGTACATGTAAACCTTGGCGTGCCTAATGGAACACAATTAAATGCATTGTGCAAAATAGAGCCTGTTGCAGGCGATGCTTTTCAAGGCGATAACTGGGGCTCGTGGAAGGTGTTTGTAACAGGCGCTGTTGATCCTAATGATATATTGGTTGATGAGGATTCTTTGTTGACTACACAGTTTCCCAATCCGCCTTTTCTGGAATACATTATACGCTTTCAAAACACCGGAAACGATACCTGCTTTAATGCAAAAATTTTGAATCCTATTGATACCAGTAAGCTTGAATTGAGTACAATTGAATTTGTAAATGCATCACATCCTGTAAATATTCAATGGCTTCCCGGAGAAGGCAAGATGGAATTTAAGTTTGATACTATTTTACTTCCTGATAGTAATATTAATGAACCTCTGAGTCATGGCTATGTTCGGTATCGAATCAAACCTATAGCAACGCTCACAGCAGGCAGCAACATCATCAACAATGCAGGAATTTATTTTGATTACAATGCACCCGTGCTTACCAAGAATGCAACAACTAAAATTCTTTTTCCAACAACGTATGCTACAATTTCAGCTTCAGCATGCAGCAGTTATACTTCACCAAGCGGCAATCAAATATGGACTGCAACAGGCACCTATACAGATATACTTGTAAATGTTTATGGCGGGGATAGTATTGTAACCGTAAATCTTACTATAAACAATTCAACAGCTTCAATAACTATTAATTATTGCGATAGCATCAGCTACACATCGCCAAGTGGCAATTACACCTGGACAATAAGCGGGTTGTATCACGATACCATTCCTAATGCAGCGGGCTGCGATTCAATAATTACAATCAACCTGGCAATAAATAATACCACATCATCTGTTAATGTAATATCATGCGGCAGCTATGTTTCACCAAGCGGTAATTATACATGGACAAACAGCGGGTTGTATCATGATACCATTCCCAATGCGGCAGGCTGCGATTCGGTGATGACCATTATTTTGTCAGTCGTAAATGTGGATACATCAGTAACTTTTGCAGCCCCTGCATTAATAGCCAATGCAACTGTTGCAACTTACCAATGGATGTATTGCGATTCGACAATAATTGCAGGAGCAACTAACCAATCCTATACACCAACAACAAACGGCATGTATGCTGTAATTGTAACACAAAACAGTTGCACCGATACCTCATCGTGTTATAACGTATTAAATGTAGGTATAGAAAACTCCCCTCTTGAGAGTGGCCGGTGCGTTATCTATCCTAATCCAGCAACAGGTACAATAAAAATAACCTTCACACTTCACGCACCACAAAAAGCATCATTAAAAATTTATGATACAAAAGGAAGATGCATTGCTAACCTTGCAGATAAAACTTTCCATGCAGGCGAAAGCAAACTAACGCACGATGTACGTAATCTTGAAAACGGAATTTATACGCTGCGCTTTCAAACGGAAACAGGAGTAGCAAACAAGAAGCTGGTTATACAGCGGTAAAAGGCTCAGTTTTTTATAACCTTAATTATAGAATTGCTGTTGCCTTTTTTCACCTTTAAAAAGTAAATGCCATTTGCCAGCAATGATAAATCCAAATCAGTTTCAAACGTATTATCGTTTACCATATAGGTGGCTGAGGAAATAATTCTGCCTGTTATTTCAGTCAGGCTCAGCTCAAGGTTTCCGATGGGAGTTTTCGAAGAAATTACAACATGCTGCAATCCCTGCGAAGGATTGGGCTGAACAGCTGTGTTCCACTCATTTTCAATTTCGTTGTAGCCCGCATTAATAATACACACCGTATCAGACGCTACACTGCACCCGAAGGTATCAGTAACTAATACTGAGTAGCAACCAGTTGAAGGCGCATTAAGAATAAACGAATTACCTACAGTAGGCGCTCCATTGAGCAGCCACGAGTAACCAAAGTTGGTTGACTGTACAGAGCAGGTAAGCGTAAATCCTGCAGCACTTAATATAGGATCGGGGTTATTTATGGGAAAATACACATAGAGCGTATCGGTGCTGGTAGTGCCACATGGGCCCGTTGCGGTAAGGGTAAATGGTTTCCACCCGCTTTCACCAAGCACGGTTACATAGCCTGTTTCAAGGCTGTCGGGCTGATTAAATGAACCGCTTCCTCCCGACCAAAGCAATGAAGTGTAGTCGCCTGTTACATTACCATAAAAAAGAATGGTGGCAGCAGAGCAAAAAATTCGGTCGCTGCCGGCATTAACATTTAATGATGCAACCAAAGCCTGGCAGCCATAGTTGAGGTAGGTTGCATTTCCGGCATCATCAAACTGAACTAATGCGCCATCATTATAACTGCTGCTGCCTCCTATGCCTCCGCCCTGGTTAACCAACAAGGTACGGTCGTAAGTTACAGAGTCAATGCATCCTGCAGGATTTGCAAAACTCATTATCAAAGTGCGCAGCCCCGGTGATGAACTGTTGTTGGCAAAATGACCGGCTATATTACCGGCACATTGAAAAATAATAATCAGTGTATCGTTAAGGTTAGCAAACGAATTAAAGGTAGTGCTGAAGTCGGTGCTGGTAACCAGCAATACTTTTGCATTAGCCGGAAGCGTATCATTCAAAGGTTCTACCAATAGGCCGCAACCCACTATGCCGCTGTTTAAGGTGTCCACCTTTAACGCAGTTATACTATCGCGGCATATACCATTGAAAGAATTGGATGGCCAGGTAATACTAAGGTCGGCAAGTGCAAGCGGTGCATTGCCCACATCAAAGCGCACCATTTCATTTTCACCTTCGGGCGATCCGCAGGCATCAACCAGTATGCTGCGAATTTCAAAACAGTTTTGTGCCTTCGCTGTAATTGAAATTAAAAATATTGTAAGAAGTGTAAGTGTTGTAAATACGTTTTGTTTAATCATTGCGTTTTGCATTAAAATAAAAACAAACCTAATGCATTCATTCTACCTGTCAAAATGTAAACTATGTTAAAGCCCGGAAACACAATTTTCAAAATGATCAGAAGAACAAGTGTTGTTCTGTTTATTGTTGCTCTCGGTGCATTTATTTATCATAAATTTCTTAATCGTAATGTGGGAGATACTATTGACGAATTCAACGGTATTGCTGTTCATTATAACGGACTTGAATATTCAAAAAGTTATGGAAAGCATTACAGCACCGATGGTTATTATTATGGCAAGAAATGGCAGTGCGTTGAATTTGTAAAGCGTTACTATTACGATTACTTACATCATAAAATGCCCGATGGAAGCGGACATGCAAAAAGTTTTTTTGATAAAGAAGTAGAGCATGGCGGCTTGAACAAGAGGCGCAATCTTTTTCAATATGATAACGGGGGCAATGTAAAACCGGAAGTAAATGACTTGCTGGTATTTGATGGAGGGTATGGTCATGTTTGCATAATCAGCAAAGTGAATAGTGATTACATTGAGGTAGTGCAACAAAACATTTCGTGGCAATCGCGAGCAACTTATCAACTAACAAACACAGGCAATAGTTACCTGGTTGGCACAGGTAAAAAACCTCTCGGCTGGTTACGCAAACCCTGGAAAGATCTTAAGCATTAAATAGTGCTTTGCTTGTGTATTTTAACTTTCATAATTGGTGTTTTTACCCAATATTTCAGGCCCTTCATGCCATACTAAATTATTAAATCTGAATAAATAATATATTGTTATCAGATTAATCCCCTACCCGCATTTTAAATGAATAGTAAGTATCTAACCTTATTTTCAGGTTTTCTCTTTATTATACTCCTGTCAGGACATTACGAACTATTTCGTAAGGCAAACAAATTGTCTGTAAATACTGAAAGGGAGAAAGAAGAGGAAGAAGAATCAGGTATACCTAAAAAAGACCGGATGGATTTGGCGTGGCAACAGGAATTTGAATTAACCAAAGACCCTGCAACCAACGATGTGCCACGTGAAAGATTAATCAGGGCATTCGCATACGCTCAACAACTTGCCGCAAGCCATGCCAATAAAACCTCAGGAGCAATAACCGGAATAACATGGCGCGAGCGCGGACCTAATAACGTTGGCGGCCGTACCCGGGCCATTATGGTTGATCCGAATGATCCGACAAAAAAAACAGTGTGGGCCGGAAGCGTTGGCGGTGGCTTATGGAAAACTACTGATATAACTGCTGCTTCTCCTAACTGGATGCCGGTTAATGATCTGATGGGGAACCTGGCGGTTACAAGCATTGTTTATAATCCGGCCAATACACAGGTGATGTATTTCGGAACGGGTGAAGGTGTTTATAACGCTGACGCTATACGTGGACTTGGAATCTGGAAAAGTACCGATGGAGGTGCCACATGGTCACAATTGGCTTCAACCAATAATTCAAATTTTTACTATACCCAACGGCTGGCCGTTGCTTCAAATGGCGATATCTATGCGGCAACCTCTACCGGATTAAGAAGGAGTCAAAATGGTGGCAGTACCTGGTCTCAGGTATTAGGTAGTGGAAATGGTGCCGCTACTAACAGTATGGGCGATGTTGAAATAGCAGCCAATGGAACAATATACTGTGGTGCAGGCTTATTATTTTCTACTGATGGAGTTTATAAATCTGCAACCGGAAATACAGGCTCATGGGTAAAATGCAATACCGGTGCAAATGGATTTCCTACCACAGATCTTCAGCGGATTAAACTAGCCTGTGCACCTTCTAATGCTAACGTGGTATATGCGCTGTGTGAAAATGGTGCTTATGCCATTAAAGGAATTTATAAAACTACTGATGCCGGAGCGAATTGGACCGCCTGCGCCCTGCCGGTAGATGCAGATGGTGGCATTGGCAATGACTTTACCAGGGGACAAGCATGGTATGATTTATCGATGGCAGTTGATCCTAATAATGCAAACACTTTGATAGTGGGTGGTGTTGACTTGTTTAAATCTACTAATGGCGGAACAAGCTGGACTCAGATTTCGCACTGGTATGGCGGATTCGGCTACCAGGAGGTGCACGCTGATCAGCATGTTGTTTTGTATGAACCCGGGAATTCTAATGTGGTATATTTTGGAAATGATGGTGGAGTATGGATGAGCACTAACGGTAATTCAGTAACACCAAACATTATTTCGAAAAACGACAATTATAATGTCACTCAATTTTATGCAGGGGCTTTAAATCCGGGATATCATAACAACCAGATGATGAGCGGTGCACAGGATAACGGCACTAATCAAACCAATAGTGCAGCTATTGGCAATTCAGTTGAAGTAACCGGTGGTGATGGATGTTTCTGTCACATTGACCAGGACCAGCCCCAATACCAATTCTCATCGTATGTTTATAATAACTATTACCGTTCAGTTAATTCGGGTGTAAGTTTTGCTGGCATAACTTCTAATAATACTGGAAGCTTTGTAAACCCAACCGATTACGATGATGCAAACAATAACCTGTATGCGTGCCATGCCAATGGCGATTATTATGTAATGAATAATGCTCCTGTATCAGCTACCTTAACTGCAGTGGCAGTGGCTGCCTTCGGCACAGGTAAAGTGACTCACATTTCGGTTTCACCGAATACTTCCAACCGGGTATTCTTTGGCTTGAATAACGGGTATGTGGTTCGGGTTGACAATGCACACACCACTACGCCAACAGCAACCAATATCAGGGTAGCTGCAATGCCTGCAACATCAGTTTCGTGTATTGCAGTTGAAAAAGGTAACGATAATCATTTACTGGCCACTTACAGCAGTTATGGAGTTAATAGTGTTTGGGAAACTACTAATGGTGGTTCAACCTGGACAAGTGTTGAAGGCAATTTACCAGATATGCCTGTAAGGTGGGCCATGTTCAGTCCGGTTAATAACCAGCAAGCTATGTTAGCTACTGAATTGGGGGTTTGGTCAACTGATATACTTAGCGGAGGTACAACTTTATGGGGGCCATCAAATACAGGGCTTGCTAATGTACGAGTAGATATGCTGCAATTCAGAAATTCCGATAGTTTAATTATGGCTATAACACATGGAAGAGGCAACTATACTACAGATGCTTTTATGTCCTCATCTCCTGATTTTACTTCCGACAAAGTAATTGCTTATAACAATAAGCCTATAAAGTTTATTGATGCTTCCTACCGCGCCAATTCATGGTATTGGGATTTCGGTGATGGTACTTCATCAACATTGCAAAACCCAACCAAAAATTATTCAGCGGCAGGTTTATATACAGTAACGCTTACTATAAATGGTAATTTACAAAAAGTTCGCTCCAATTACATTCAGATTTTGCCTAACCGCGGCACACCTTATACACCAGCAGATGGTGGAAGCTTTGACGTAAATCCGCTGGATTTTGGGGCTGATAATTTTTCAGGCACAAGCTGGCAAAGAGGTAATTCAGCAACAGCAGGAAAGAATGGAGTTTTTAGCGGCAGTAATGCCTGGGTTACCGGTTTAACAGGTAACTATGCAGACAATACGGATTCGCGCCTGATGACACCAAATTTTAATCTTTCGGCTGCAGGAGCATATACATTGAAACTGTACCGTAAAAATTCATTTGAAATTGGCTATGACGGTATGCGTGTAGAGTACACGTTAGATAAAGGCGATACGTGGTTGCCTCTGGCTACAACAACTTCTGCAGGATGGTACGATTTTGCCAATGCGGCAGCAACAACAGCATTTCCAATCGGGCAGGCTTATTTCAATAATACGCAAAGCAGCTTTTTGCTTTGCCAGTACAATATTTCATCACTGGCCGGCAACAGCAATGTAGCATTCAGGGTAAGATTTAAATCGGATGGATCAGCCGTTGCTGCTGGTGCCGCAATTGATAATTTCGAAATTACAGGAAGTGTAAATACACCATTACCTGTTTCGCTTATTTCATTTACTGGCGAAAATAAAAGTGATGTGAATCAATTAAAGTGGATAACAAGTAATGAGATTAACAACAGCGGCTTTGAAGTATATCGCTCAATTGATGCCATTCTATTTGAAAAAATTGGTTTTGTTCCGGCTTCTACAGTCATGTCAGTTTATCATAACTATTCTTTCAATGATACCAGGTTAAATTCCAACACCTATTATTATAAACTTAACCAGGTAGATATAAATGGCAATAAACATGTTTCTCCGGTAATAGTTATTAAATCAAAACTTAATAACCTTGCAGAGGTGAACATTTTTCCTCAGCCTGCAAGTGAATACCTTAATGTAGACATTAATGAACCTGTTAAAGAACCTGTAGAATTAAAAATTTACAATCTTAATGGTCAATTGGTTTTTAGCAAAAATTATGAGTCAGAAGATCAGCACCTCATCAGGTTGAATGTTAAAGAAATTCAACTTGCCCGCAATTGCTATTTACTTGTTTTAAAGACAGGCTCCGAATCCTTTGCCCGTAAATTTATTGTTGAATAAAAGCAAAAGTGTAAACTCAGATTTTTGATGTAGTTGTTTTACTGTTGAGTTGTTCGGCTACTTTACACAATTCAAGATACCATTCATTACCATATTTACGAATAAGAGAATCTTTAAGAAACTTATAAACCGGCACCTGTAAAGAATCACCTAACTTACATGCAGCTTTGCAAACACTCCATTTTTCGTAATTAACCGCATCATAGTCTTTATACTTTGTAATACGTATAGGGTATAGGTGACATGAAATTGGTTTGCGCCAGTTGATTTTGCCTTCATGAAATGCTTTTTCAAAACTGCAGCCGGCAATTCCTTTGTCGTCATAAATGGTATAAGCACATTCTTCCACTTCATTAATAAGCGGTGTTACATATTCGCCATCGCCATCTATTATGTAGCGACCTTGTTTTTCAATAGCTGCTTTTCCGCGCTCAGTAAGGTAAGGCTCAATTTTATCGAAAACACGATCAATAACAGGAAGCTCATCTTCGCTCAATGGGGCACCGCTTACGCCTGCAATACAACAAGCGCCTTTGCATTTTTCAAGATCGCACACAAATTGTTTATCAATAACATCACGCGATACAACAGTATTTTGAATGGCAATCATATTCGAGGGTAGTAAGTATTACAGTGAGTATTAAATGATTCAGAATTGGAGATAATGTATAATCAACGGTCGCCACTTTTTTTACTGAAGGCAAGCGGATTAGCAGTAATTGTTTCAAATTCCTGGCGTTTATTATAAATATCAAGAGCCAGGTATATTGCCTCGCGGAATGAATCTTCACTGGCTATGCCTTTGCCTGCTATATCATAACCGGTGCCGTGGTCAGGGGATGTTCGAACGAATGGCAGTCCTGCAGTAAAATTAACTCCACTGTTAAATGAAATTGATTTAAAGGGAATCAACCCCTGATCGTGATACATACAAAGAACAGCATCAAATTTTTTATACTGCCCTGATCCGAAAAATCCATCAGCGCTGTATGGACCATTTACCAGCAGGTTACCGTTCTTTGCTTCATTAATTGCAGGAACTATAATTTCTAATTCTTCCTGGCCAATCAACCCGCTATCTCCGGCATGAGGATTTAATCCAAGTATGGCTATCTTCGGTTTACGTATTCCAAAATCCTTTATCAGTGATGCATTCATCACTTTAAGTTTATCAAGTATTTTTTCTTTCGAAAGCTGTGATGCAACACTTTTAAGTGGCGTGTGGCCCGTAACAAAAGCAACCCGCATACTTTGGCTTACCAGCATCATATTGTAACCTTCTGTCTTAGCTTGTGCAGCAAGGTATTCGGTATGACCCGGAAACCGGAATTCATCCTGCTGCATATTTTTTTTGTTGATAGGAGCAGTAACAAGCACATCAACTTTTTTTGCCATTAAGTCTGCCACAGCATTTTTTAATGAAATAAAAGCATACTTGCCCCCGGTTTCAGTTTGAATGCCAAAATCATTTTTTATTTCCTCGTCCCAGCAATTGATCAGGTTTATTTTCCTGAGTATAATATCGCTGTTGCTTTTTATGGTGTTGTAATTAAAGTCGGGAAGATTTAAAGCTTTACGATGAAATGAAACAGTTTTTGCTGAACCATATATAACAGGTGTGCATACCTGGAGCATACGGTGGTCGCTGAATGTTTTCATGATCACCTCAAGTCCGATTCCATTCGTATCGCCTATGCTTATTCCAACTTTTAATTGTCCTTCCTTATCCTGACTCATGCTAAATTTATTCTTACTATGCCGGTATTACTTGTTCATCAGCTTTAAATCAATCTTCTTTTGGGGCATAAAGTTTTAAAGGGTTGCAAAGTTAATTTTTGAAGTGAATAAAACATTCAAATGCAATTATTGTTCTAAATTTGAGCGTTTTTAAAACATTACATTTACTTATAAAATAACTTCAACATGGTAAGAACAGCAACAGCAAATTGGAAAGGGTCAGGCAAAGAAGGCTCTGGCACTGTAAGTACTCAATCAGCAGTCCTAAACAATAACCAGTATTCATGGCAAAGCCGTTTTGCAGATGGTATCGGT
Source organism: Bacteroidia bacterium (assembly GCA_044230205.1). Taxonomy (GTDB): domain Bacteria; phylum Bacteroidota; class Bacteroidia; order AKYH767-A; family OLB10; genus JAEUTH01. Next base: position 42,069 of record JBGARN010000006.1, on the reverse strand, counting down.
ACAAATCCTGAAGAACTAATAGCAGCAGCGCATGCCGGTTGCTTTTCAATGAAATTAAGCTTTGTATTAGGCGCAGCAGGTTTTACGCCCGACAGCATTGATACCGAATGCAGCATTACACTTCACGAAGGAGCAATTACTAAATCGCATCTTGAGGTTACTGCAAAGGTGCCCGGAATAACTCCTGAAAAATTTCGTGAATGTGCCGAAGATGCTAAAGCCAATTGCCCGGTTTCAAAATCAATTAAGGCAGAAATAAGTTTAGAAGCTAAGCTTTTCGAACTGGTGGCATAAACTGCTTAGTAAATTCATCTCAGGCCAAAGCAATTTTACGAATTGCTTTGGCTTTTTTTTGCCTTAATGGAAATAATTAATCATCCAATAAACAAATCTGGCAATGGTTTTTAAATGTTCGGATAGTACTTGGGTATTAAAAAGTTTTTAATATTATTGTTGTGGGATTCAATTTGCCATTTACCTCCACAACTTTATGAATTGTCTGTCGAATTGAATGTTTGACATTACTTCTAAAATTTAAAAACAGTAAGTCATGGTTATACACTACTTACCACGCGTGATTAAAACAATTCTGTTGTTTGCCTTATTAGGTTTTATTCATTCATATGATGCAAAAGGCCAGACGATCAATAACACAGAAGACCTTATTTTAAAAATAAAGAATTTTAATTACGACAAGCAAATCACTAACCTTACTCAGCAATTGTATGTGTATAAAGGAGCAAAAATTATTGACTATTGCAGGAGCCTTGATGTACTTATGATACGCATAAACCGTAATATTCAGTACGATGACACGAAAATGTTTGAGTCGCTGAAAAATGCAGGATTTTTATTTGAGATAAAGCAGGATGCCACAATTGAAAAAGTACAGGCTTCGTGCAGAGATGTAAAGGAAAATACTATTCAACATCAGGAATAGCATACATTGCCTGATATTCAATAACACTTAAAGCAATCAAGGCATGATTAGAAACTTACTATTCTTAATTATTCTTTTTTTAGCAGCATGCTTTAGCAAAAATGTTACAGCACAATGTACCGGTGGAACTTCGGCTGGCAGCATTACGCCTACAGCTACATGGCAATCTACGGGCACAACTTCAATGAATGGTGGAACATATGTTTCATTTGCTGCCACAGCCGGTTATACTTATTACTTTTCTTTCTGTGCAGCTGATGGTGGCAACACTATTTATGACACCCAGATTTCTATTCTGAATGCAGCTGGCGTTTACGCTGGCGGATATAATGATGATAACTGCGGCCTGGCTTCTTACCTGGCATGGACTTGTATTACTACCGGTACTTACCAGGCACTTGTAAACAAATTTAGTTGTACCACGCAGGCAGGTTTAGGAACAATGGTATATCGCATGGATGCACCTTTATTTTGCCCCGGAGGCTTAGGTGCCGGAGTTACCAATGTACCATCACTTCCGTATTCTTCGGGTGCTGGTACAACATGTGGCAGTACCGATAACCTTACCTCAACCAATACATTGGTTTGTGGTACCACTTACTATTATAATGGCGAAGACAGGGTTTGGATTTTTACACCTGCAATTACCGGAACTGTTACAATAACTCTTGATGCACCATTGGCTTCTTATACTTCACTTATGCTATATAATGGATGTCCATTGAACGGACAAGGTGGTGCATGTGTTGATTACAATCAAAGTTCCACAGGAAGCAAAACGTTAACTGTTTGTTTGCAGGCAGGTGTTACCTATTATCTTATTTTAGATAGCTGGCCTTCACCAACATGTAATGCTTATAATAATTTAAGTATTTCTGCACCTGTACCGGCAGGTGGATGTGCTTTAGGAACAGGACAGGTTAATATAACTTTACCCTATTCAAGCACCGGACGCACAACGTGCGGCAGAATTGATGATTTGACAGCATCCAATACTGTTACATGCGGAAGCACATTTTATTTTAGTGCCGAAGATGAGGTGTTTGTATTTACACCTGTTGCATCAGGTAGCATTACTATTTCATTAACCAGCGCAAGTTCTTGGGTTGGTATTATGCTGTATGATGGTTGCCCGCTGGTGTCAAGCTGTGCCGGAATACCCGGAACCTGCGTAAATAATGCACAGGGTTCAGGCGGTAATCAAAGCATGTGTGCTAATGTAATAGCAGGTCATACTTATTATTTACTGGTTGACCAGTTTGCTTCACCATATTGTATCCCTTCTTACAATATTTCAATTTCAGCACCTGCAGGAGTGGCAGCAGGAATTACCTGTGGTAATCCGGTTACAATAGCTTCACTACCTTATACTGCAAACGGTGAAACTACCTCTTGCATGGGCAATGATTATTCCAATGCAACTTCAGGCTCATGCCTTACCTTATATGAATCAGGAAATGATAAAGTATATTCTTATACCGCAACCACAGCACAGTGTATCGCCATAACATTAAGTGCAGCCAGCGACAACTTGATTGGCTACCAGGTTTACAGTGGTTGCCCGGGTAGCGGTGGAACCTGCATAGGATCAAACGGTGGAGCTACTTCTGGAACACTTACAGGAAGTGTTACTCTCACAGCTCCGGGCACCTATTATATTATTGTCGATTCATGGGCTCCTCCGGCAGAAGTTAGTTACAATATAAATGTGCAATCACTCGGTTCAGGAGCATCAAACGATTTGCCATGTAATGCTGTTAACCTTCCTATTGGGGTTTATATTAATGGCAACAACAATTGTTCAGGGGCATCTGGCGAACCTGCAGCTCCGGGTTGCTGGATAACTCCCAATAACCGTAACACAGTTTGGTTTTCATTTACCGCACCTTCTAACCAGGTTACTATACGCACTGTAACCGGTTCATTGCGTAATTCACAAATTGCCGTTTATTCAGGCGCTTGTGGTGCCGGTATGACTTTAGTTGGATGTAATGATGATGCACCTTCATGCGGAACAACTGCCAATTACATGTCGCAGCTTAATCTTACTGGGCTTACAGCAGGCAGTACTTACTATATAGCTGTTGATGGCTATTACGATTTAACAGGAAGTTTCGGTATAGTTGTTATTGACGGTCCGCCTTCTAACCTGCCTCCTGTTTATGGCCAGGAGTGTGCCGTACCAAATCCTGTTTGCAACCAGGTAATCACAGTTGGAAATCCCGGGTACCAGGCATTTGGAAGCACCTGTGACTTTCCGGGCGGAGGAGGCAATTGCCTTTTATCAGGCGAACGCGGTTCTGCGTTTTATGAAATTCAGATAGCCAGTAATGGTATTCTGACCTTTAACATTATTCCATCAGATTATCCCGGACCATTTGCCGGTGATGAAACCGATTATGATTTTGCCGTCTGGAAAATGAAAGATGGGCCATCCAACACAATTATTAATACCTGCGCCAGTATCAGCGGGGGTGCCGCACCAATTCGTTGCGATTACAGCTATCTTGGTGTTACAGGCTTATATGGCAACGCTCCGGATATTGCTCCACCTGCTTATGCTCCTGCGTTCAGTCCAGCCTACGATCAACAGTTAGCGGTTAGCACAGGTGATATTTATTTATTGGTGGTTAGTAATTTTGAAAACAGCACTTCGGGTTTTTCAATGGATTTTGGAGCATCATCACCCATAAACTATACACCAAACCCTGGCTATGTTGTATGGAGCGGGGGTATAGATAATGACTGGTTTAAAGCACCTAATTGGGGCGGTTGTGCAATTCCAACTTGTGCTATTGATGTAGTAATTCCACCATCATCAGCTAACATGCCTGTAATAGGTGCTGCAGGTGCCAGTTGTAAATCAATAACTGTAAATCCTTCTGCATCTTTAACTATTAACTCTGGCTTTTCATTGCAGGTGTGTGGTAATTATAATAACAACGGCTCCTTAGTAGCACAAAACAATTCTACAGTTATTTTCAATAACGGAAATGTTACCCAGGATATGAATGGCAATATGGTTGGGGGATCAGCATTTTATAATGTAACTGTAACCAAAACAGGTGGAGGAATAGTTAACATGAATCAGAATGCTGATATGAGGGGTAACTTCACTATTTCGAATGCAACAAGTAACTTTAATGCCACTGGCAAGTATCATAGAGTTGGTGGCAATTTTATGAATTCGGGATTGTACAACCCAGGTGTTGGAGGTACTTTGGAATTATATGGAGTGTTAGGTCAAAATTACCAGAATACCGGTCTTATCAATAACCTCACAATGAACCATACAGGACCCGGTGTAACATTACTTACCAATGCTGCATTAAGTAATAATGGTACATTAACTTTAACAGCAGGTAAAATTATTACAAATGCCAATGAGGTGATAATAAACAACAGGGCGATAACTGCTTGTACAATTGGCAGTACAGGAAGTTATGTTGAAGGATTTTTGCGCAGGTATTTAAACACGCAAGGTGCATATGATTTCCCGGTTGGTCATGCAACACCGGGCTATGAGCGTGTACGTATCGATTTTAAATATGCCGGTGCTCCTACAAGTATTGATAACCTGTTATGTAATTTTCAACCTTATGGCGCAGTACCACCTGGAATAGGAGGTAATGAATGCAGTGTATCATATACTCAGCCTGCATTAAATAATGGTTATTGGACCTTTACTGCATCCAACAATCCAATGAGTGGAAATTATGATGCAACTCTCTTTAACAATGGTTATACCAATGCAGCTACTGCCTGGACAGTAATGCGTAATCCCGGGGCAGCATGGAACCTGATTAATGGTAGTTGCGCAGTTTGTTTTGCCAATGCTGTTGTTCGTTTAAATATGAATGGTTTTGGCACCGGTACAGTAAATCTTGGAACTGCCCAGGCACCAACTCCATTACCGGTTCAGTTACTCAACTTTGAAGGATATCCATTAGCGAGGACCATATTCCTTAAGTGGAATACTGCCAGCGAAATAAACTCAGACTATTTTGAATTACAGCGTGCCACAGCTCCACCTGATTTTAGAACAATTGCAAAAATTCCTTCTAAAGGTACACCAAATGCTCCTGCTGAATATAATTTTGAAGATAAAGAAGTTGGTTTTGACAAAACCTATTATTACCGATTAAAGCAGGTTGATAAAAATGGCAATTACAATTTTTCTAATACTGTTTCAGCTTCTTTGAATAATGAACATGGTTTATTTAATGCACTGCCCAATCCTTACAGTTATGAAACGATAATCACGTACGATCTAAATGAAGAGCAACAAGTGAGAATGGAAGTGCTTAATGAATTGGGTCAGGTTGTTCATTTAATATGTGATGAAAAACAATCAAAAGGAATTTATCGCTATAAATTCAGTGCAGTAAAGATTGGGCTAAATCCCGGTGTTTATAATATCAGGATGATGAAGGGTAATGAAGTGTTTTCAAAAACAGTGATTGAGCAATAATATTTATAAATTATTTTTTCTTTAGCCCGGTTCTGATTTTTATACATGCGTCATATTACTATCGGCAAGTTTTAAAAGTTCTGGAATTTATAAGCTGATTTTAAAAGCCGGCTGCTGCCGTATCCGATTATTTTTGATATCAAATTTCATCATTTATTAGCTACAAATTGTAGTAATTTCTGTGATTTAACAATATTGCAGTTTTAAAAAAAATCTACAATTTGCAGTCTGATTCGGGGTGTAGCGCAGCCCGGTTAGCGCGCCACGTTCGGGACGTGGAGGCCGATGGTTCGAATCCATTCACCCCGACATTATATTGCCTTGAAAAACCATATGCCTGCATATATTCATAGCAAACTAGTGAGAAAATAATTCTTATTTTTGCAAAAAAGCGTGCTCCTGCAAGGGAGCAATTTTTATCTTAATTCTAAACGAAATATTTAATAACAATAATCCTGATTGAAATGGAAAACATTGAACCGGTTGAGCATGAAAGTAACGGTGAAGAAAAAAAGCTTGAAGTAAATGACGTAATAGCTGCCGAGGCTAAGAGTTCAGATGAGTTTAATGAACTTATAGCCAAAGTTTCTGAATCCGTATCGGAATCAGCAATTACTAATATGCTCGAAGAGGATGGTAATGAAGATAATTTTTCTGTTGCTGATGAAAGCAATAAACTTTTGCAATCAGAACAAAATGTTGAAGCAGCCGGTGAAATAAAGGAAGATGCGCAAACCCATTCCGCTATTGAATCTGTACAGGAAAGTGAAAGTGGTAAGATAGTAGAGGAAACAGGCACAGAAGAGGAAGCGCATCATGAATTGATCATGCAGCATATTGAAGAGCATGCCGAAGAAGCAGTGGAATTGGAGAATTATGATGCCATGAGCAAGCATACGCTCCTCGAAAGATTTAAAACACTACTTGAGCAGGAAGATGCAGCGGGTAATAAAACCAAAGCTTTTGCCATTAAGGATGCTTTTGTAAAAATAGCAACACTTGAACGCAATGAGGCGCTTGCAAAATTTATTGAAGAAGGTGGCATTAAAGAAGATTTTGAAAAAACATCAGATACAGATGAAAAACTCTTTAATGAGCTTTTTGAAAAGTATAAAAGGAAGCGCGCTGAAAAGTTAGAGCAGGTTGAAAAGCAAAAACTGGTAAACTTTGAAGAGAAGCAAGCGGTTCTTAATCAACTTAAAAACCTCATTCAGCATGAGGAAAACATGCAGAAGGCATATTCTGAGTTCAATGAATTGCAAAACAAATGGCGCTCAATTGGTGCTGTGCCTGCAGCAAATGTGCGCGATCTGTTGCTTAACTATAAACTGTATGTAGATAGGTTTTATGACTTTGTAAAAATAAACCGCGAATTACAGGCCTTAGATCAGAAAAAAAACCTTCTACTGAAGGTTGATCTTTGCGACCGTGCTGAACAACTTATGCTTGAACCTTCCATTAATAAAGCCATTCACCAGATTAATAACCTGATGTATGAATGGAGGGAAGTGGGTCCTATACCACGCGAAAAGAAAGACGAGCTCTGGCAACGGTTTAAAGGTGCAGTTGACAAAGTATTTGAACGTAAACGCGAACATGAAGCATCATTAAAGGAACAGCACGATGAAAACCTGCAAAAGAAGAATGAACTGATCGCTAAACTTGAGCCGTTTGCACATGCCATCTATGAAAAGCACAGTCAGTGGCAGGATGCTTTAAAAGAAGTAATGCAGATTAGTGCCGATTACAAAAAAATTGGCCATGCATCACGAAAAGAGAATGAAGAAGCATGGACGAAGTTTAAAGCATTAGGTGATAGCTTTTTTAAAAACAAGAATGAGTTTTACCAGGCGCGTAAAAAAGAAAATGCTGCTAACATTCAGTTGAAAACAGAATTATGCATACAGGCCGAGGCACTGAAAGAAAGCAATGACTGGAAAGCAACATCGCAGGAATTAATCAGGCTGCAGGAAGAATGGAAAAAGGTAGGTCATATATTTGATAAGCAGAATCAGAAACTTTGGACGCGCTTTAAATCAGCTTGTGATGAATTTTTTAACCGTAAGAATGCTCATTTTTCATCCGTGGATAAAGAATACGATGAAAACTACAACCAGAAAGTTAGCCTGGTTGAGCAAATAGAAAATTTTTCATTGGGCGAAGATAACCAGGTTAACCTGGACCAGATACGTGACTTTCAAAGACAATGGACAGAAATTGGTTTAGTTCCAATCAAGAAAAAGGAAGAAATACAAAAACGTTACCGTGCAGCTATTGATAAGCTATTTAATAGCCTGAAAATGGATGAAAAGGAAAAAGCATCAGCACGATTCACACAGCGTAATACAGGCAGTATAAGTCATGCAGCAAATACCAAAGGAGTAAAACATGGCGCAGGACGCAGCGAGACTGGTGCAATAGCGAGTAAAATAAATGCACTTACAAGTGAAGTTAATACCTGGCAGAACAATATTGGATTTTTCAGTAAATCAAAAAATGCTGATGTAATCAGAAGAGAGTTTGAAGAAAAAATTAATAAAGCCCAGAGTGAAATAGCTGCATTAAAGCTTAAGTTAAAAGAGTTGAAAGAAGCTTAATTTTAATTCTTCTTATTTTTCAAAATAAAATGGCTCTTCAATTTTGAAGAGCTTTTTTTATTGCATGTTTTCTTTGAGTTTTAAAAATGAAATGGGCAGATTTGTTTGACTGGTCATTCAACTATGCAAACAACTTTTGGTTTTGTTCAATGGCTTTATGATCGTTTACAATTTCTTCTGCCATTCGATATGCGCCATTGCTCCACTCATCATAATCCTGCTGGTTCATATTAACGCTTGTTCTGAGTGTTGCTATGAAATCACTATCTGTTAAAGGCAAATCCCATCCGCATTTTTTTGATGATAATTGCCGCCATGGTGTTTGATCACTTATTATTACCGGACAACCTGCTACCCAGCTTTCAACAATAGCATGACCAAAGTTTTCATTCAGGGTGGGCAAGATTGTAAAATGGTATTCACTGAGCTTAGCTGTTATTTGAGTAGGTTCAAGTGTATTACAATATGTTGCTTTAATTGCAGGAGGCAGTGCAGCAAATGCTTTTAAACATTGCTGATAATAATCTGCGTCATCCACCGGGCCATAATAATCAAAAGTAACTTCAGCATCTGGCGGCATTGCTGCCAGGTAATTATATACAGCAAGTAAATTTTTTTTTGGCGATATACGGGAAAGAAATGCGAGTTTAAGTTTACCGCTATTTTTAATTCTTGGCACAGGCACTATGGCGCGTTTTTTACTCAGGTTAATGGCAACATTTACAATCGCATTTTTTCCTAGTGTATTTTTAATTTCCTCACGCTCCAACTCGGTGGATGCATGCCATGTTACTCCGCTATATAATCCAAAAATTCTGGCCGCTGTAATGAATAATTTCTTTTTAGCTGACTTAAGTTGCAAGGCGCCAGCGCCAAGCATACCACGTGGAGCGATTATTATTCGCCTTTTAATTTTCTGCTGTTTTAAAATCAGCAATGGATACAATGTAAAAAAAACAGAAAAAAAGCTGTTCATATAAATCACATCATAGCTTTCGGAAACCAATAAATTTTTAAGATTTTTAAAAGAACGTCTGGCAGCTGAAAAATAATAAACACGTGTGCCATCTTCAAGTTTATTCCATGCATTAGCTGTGATATTTTGGTATGGTTGAGATTCGTGCAGGTCGGTATCAGATGTAATTACGGAAAATTCAAATTCGTTTTTAAGATGTGAAATTATGTTTGCAACTGATTGAATAGGTCCACCGGCTTTATAACCGGGCAGGTACCAGTCAATTAACACCAGTATCTTTTGTTTTTTCATAGTTGCAAAAAAACCAACTTATTTCTTTTAAACTTCGTCATATTCTTTTATCCATTTCCATACCTGTGCACTCCATGTATCCGGTGTAATTTGTTTTGCAAGTTCAACACTGTTATCGCCCATTTGTATCAAGCGTGAAACAGGAGTATGAACAAGTTTTCTAAGTGCTTCGTACAATGAATTTTCATCCCCGGCTTTAAATTCATAACCATTATAACCATCTTTTAAAAACAGTGATGCTGCATTAGTGCGGTTGGAAGTGATTAAGGGAAAGCCGGCTGCAGCAAATTCGTGAACCACAACGCCCCAATGTTCAATAAGGCTGGGAAGAATAAATACACCTGATTTTGAAATATAACCAGGTAATTCTGAAGGTTGCACAAATCCGATGTTTCTTATTTTTTCATGTTTCGGAAAAATAGTATTGTATTCACCCCGGCCTAGGCACCACAATTCCCATTCATTTGGTTCATCACGCTGCAAGCGGATAAATGCATTCCACATTTCGCGTACGCCTTTTAATCTTGTATAACGCCCTACGTAAATTATTCGTTTAGGAAATTCTGCTGCTTTTAAATCCCGGTTTCGCAGGTATTGGTTATAAAAGAAATCAAAATCGGCAGAGTACTTACCAATGGAAGTTTGTTCATCAGTAAAACCAAGTTTGCGTGCATAGATTAAGTGAGGTGGCCCTGATACCCAGATATTGGAAAAGGTGTGCGGAAATGTTAGACGTGCCAATATAGCTCCGACATATTGCTTAAGCGAGCCAAACCATGGATTATCTAATGTGAGTACTGTTGCTACTTTTCCGTTGTATTTACGACAGATTTGCATGTAAGTGCGGTCTATCCAGCCGTTACAAAAAATAAAATCTGGTTGTAAGTCATCAACCAAATGCATCAGTTGATCATCGTTATAATCATTCCTGTCGTATGTAAATACATTTTCAATTTCAGGAAAGTCAAATGGAGCAACTTCAGATACCGGCAATCGCACCACATGTGCTTCAACCGGATATGTTTCAGTTAGCCTTTTAAGACAAGCCATGAAATACCCTGCAAGCCGATTATACAGGAACAAGGCTTTCTTTTTTGACGAGGGTTTCTGGTTCATACAAAAGGAAGATGATTGAAAAAATAAAATAAACGGTAAATGGGTTGAGTGAGCCCATCAGCCATGCCTCAAACGATGTTGAGAACAGTGTACCATATAGTAATGGAATGGCAAGGTACGATTTGCTGGCAGCTTTTATAAATATTCTTATTAATGCCTGGTAAAAAAGAACAACACCTATTAAACCAAAGCACAGCCAGAATCCTAGAAATACATTATGAATGCCACCGTTATGACCTAGGTACCCAAGCATAACTTTATACTTCATAAATAATTGCCCGTCATAATCAAATCCCCTTCCAATAAAAATATCCTGTTTAATAAAGCCCCACGCAAAAGTCCAAGCCACCAAACGACCCGAACCATTTTCAATAGAGCTTGCACGCAGTATAGTACCCAACCCCATTGCATTAATGATTTCGGCTATATTCTGCGAAATAATCTGGAATCCTACAATAAGCACCACCAGTAATCCAAACCCGGCAAAGGATGACAAGCGGTAAAAACGTGAAAACAAAAGGAAAATTAATATTGAAGTTAGCCCGTTACGCGACATGCTGAAAATAAGCGATGCAGCCATCAAACCAAATACGGTATATTTTTCCTGTTTGGTAAACAAAGTTGGAAACCTTGTTGTAACTATGAAAAAGAAGGTAGTGAATACAAATGAAAATGTTCCAATACCATTAGGGTTACCCAATACTCCCCGGTAACGGTCAGCCAGCACTACCAAATCATAATTAAAAGGATAAAGTACAAAGCCTGCAACCAGCAGCCAGCCAACATAAAACGCAATGTCACGTATCACTTCCAGGCCGTTATCGGCAATAAGCTTTTGAATATATATTGGAATAACAATCAAAACCAGTGCATACGAAAGCGATTTCTGCCAGGCATTAACCATGTCAACATTTCTAACAGCAACAATAAATGTCCATATGATGAATGGTATGAAATACAGAAATATTTCGCTCTTATAAGGAAAGCTTTTTCTGTCAAAAAATACAATAAAAGCCAGCATGAGCATATAAATGTTTCTTACCTGCTTGGTCCATTCCATGGAATAATTCCAGCTGTCGCTCATTGCTATGATAAAAAGAAAACCAATAAGAATTTCGGTGTAACGTTTCTTATACCACAATAACACTACACATCCCGGAATAAGTACAACAGTAGCTGCACTACCAGCATAAATACCGGTAAACAGCCATACAAAAATCATTATGACCATTTCCTTGTATCTTTTTAAAAAATCAATCATTTGAAATTTCCTGTGTAGTGTAGAAAAATTACTGGGGGATGAAAACCTGATTATTCAGGGATAAAAAAACTAATTCAAATGCATTTTTTCAAATAGGCGGCCGTGTGCCAGTGCTACTTGCTGCCAGGTAAACCTCTGCTTTACCTTTTCAACCGATGCCAGTGCTTTGAGATTACGCTCTTCAACGGGCATTTCAAACATTTTTATGATAGCTTGTTTTAATTGTACCTTATTATTTTTTTCAATCAATATACCGTTGCTGTTATCAACCAATTCGGCAGTTGCACCTACATCACTTACAATTACCGGCATTTGGTAGCACATGGCCTCAAGCACTACTGTGGGCATTCCTTCAAACAAAGTTGGAAATACAAACACATCGCTTTCAAGATAAAGTTGCAATAATTTCTCGTCATCAGCAAAGCCGGCAAAATACAGGTTGGAAAAATTATACTCACGCGTAAGCTGATCATACAACGGACCCTTACCTACAAAACTGAAATGCATTTTATTTTCATACCCTTCACTGTTCAGTTCACGTATAGTTTCAAGGAGCAAATCAATTCCTTTATTGTGTGCGAATCGTCCAACAAAAAGAAAATTAAGTTGTTGATGATTTTCATTTTTATGAAAGGGTGCCGGTAAATTAACAGCATTGGGTAATACCTGTATATGTGAGGGTTTTACTCCTCCTTTTTTTATCAATATATCTGTGAGTTTTCCTCCAAGAGATACTACATAAGCTGTATGCCTGAACAGGTATCGCATAGCAATGCGAAATGGTAATGTGGAATAATGGTCGCGTGAAGTAATGCCCTGAAATGGCTCAAGTCCGTGTGGATTATAAACCAGGCGATGTCCGATTTTTTTAATTCCGTACCATACCGTTATGCCTTGGGCATAAATAACTGCATCAGGAAATTGAATGAGCTTTTGATAAACCAGTTTTGAATATTTATAGCAGTTGTGCAAATAATTGCCTTTGCTAAAATCAAACGGGATTAATATTTCATTAATCTCAAATTGTTTTTCAAACATGTGCTGCTTATGCGGATGAATAACTGTTAGTTGCAGTGTTTTCATTTTCGCAAGTTCTTCAATAAGTAAACGGGAGTGCCGTTGTATGCCGCCAACCGTGGCTGGGAAAATACCGCTGGTGCAGAATATTACATGCTTATTCTTTTGCAACATCCTGCTCTAATAAAGTTTTAATGCCTTCGTCAATGCTAATTTTAGGCTCCCAGCCCAACGTGCGTAATTTGGCTACATCAGCCAGAAGGTGCATGCGCTCTACAGTTCGCACACGTGTGTTGTCAACTTCAATTTCTATTCTTTCACCTAACTGACGTTCAAAAGCTTCAACTATTTCAGTAACTGAATATTCTGTACCGCTGCCTATATTAAAAGTATTTATGCCATGGTTTACTTTAGTCATTAGCATTTGCATGGCAGAAGACATATCGTATGTATGAATAAAGTCGCGCTTCGGTTTAAGATTTCCTAACTTTATTTTGCGATTTCCTGACAGGATTTGCTTTTGAATTTCAGGTATCAGGTGCGGATTGGTTTCATTAGGCCCGAATGCATTAAAAAACCTGCACACCACAGTGGTTATTTGCGTCTGAAGATAAAATTCGTTGCATAATCGTTCGCAGGCCAATTTGGATAATCCATAGATATCCATTGGCCCGATAGGATGATTCTCATTAACTGCTGTATCAAAAACAGGATATACTGCTGCAGTGCTTGCAAATAGTACTTGCTTGCAGTCAGTTTCTTTGGCAGCATCAAGCAGGTTAATGGTGCCTTGTATGTTTACCGCTGCAGATTCGAATGGGTGCTGATTGCAATATGGAATAAAATGAATAGCGGCAAGGTGAAGGATTTTATCAGGATTAATTTTTCGGATAACCAGCGACATAACATCCCTGTGAAGGATATCCATATTGAAAAAATGTTCGTCATCAACTGCAATAAAATCGCGGTTGCCAAACGACAAATTATCTATTACAAAAATTTCATGATCGAGGTCCTGAAGGTGGCTAATGATGGCCGAACCAATAAATCCGGCTCCACCTGTAATTAATATCTTACTCATAATATAAACTAATCTTAAAAAAGGGGGTTTTATTACCGGGTTGACTGATACCAGAAATTACCCGTATTGAAATAAAGTAGCGTTTTAATTTTAACCGATTGACGAATTAACAAATTAAAATTGAAAGTTTAATGCATGGCATTTAAAACCTTTAAGTAATTGTTTTTTTGCGATGCTTTGGTAAAATATTGGTGCACCAGTTGCAAATTTTTTGCTTTTTGCTCTGGCGATGTTTTTGCGAGCGTTATCATATCTGTTGTATTAATCACTTTTCCGCATTCATGCTCTTTTACAAACTGTGTGTAGTCGCCTAATCCGTCACTGATAAGCACCTGTAAACCTGCACTCAGGTATTCTGCAAACTTTGTAGGAGATGCCACCTTGTTAGTTACTGTTTGCTCCCGTATCATAATGCCATAATCACCGCAAGCCAGTATCGCTTGTACTTCAGCATGCTGCACCCACTGCCGCTGAACCTGCTGAGGATACTGCTTTATTAAACCGTCAACACGCTCATCTTTCCCAGTCATAAAAATCACTTTTACAGATTTTGATGAATTTAGCAAAGGAACCAGGAATTCTTCTAAAAGCTTAAACGATTGCCAGCCAGCCGTTGAGCCCGAATAAATCAATACTATATCATTTTCATCTATACCATATTTTTTATTATCAGCAGGAAGCGATTCATTTTTAAATCCCAAACCAAGTGTGCAGGGAATAACTACATGGCTATTGCTGTTATATTGGTATTCATTTCGCCAGTAATTTATAAGTTCTTCTGATACAGCTATTCGAAAATCACTTTGTGTAACAGCTTTATGTTCCAATTCCTGAATATCCCGTTTAAGTTTTTCACTTGGAACCACTTTGTACTCATGCCATTCGGCAGCAATAGCTCCGCGGCCATCCAAACAAATGGATTTTATCAGCCCGAGGCTCTTTACCTTTAATGCAAGGTTAGCTGCAAGCACGTTTCGTGTTACCACATGCCGTTCACCGGTAAACAAACAATAAAGGGCAAGTGTAATCCAGTTCCAGCACCACGTATCAATTTTAGGAAACATGGGTAACACATCAGCATCAGGCAACTCTTGCCTTATTTTTAATTTATTTTTTTTAAACGACCGGGGCGAAATAAATGCCAGAAACCTGATGCGTTCTTGTTGAAGCGTTCGCATGTATTTAACAACATCTATAGCCTGGCTTGAAAGTACACCTGAAGGGGCATCGCCAAAAGTTAGGTATAACATGGGGGATATGTTTTAGGCAAAAATAGGGTTTATATTTTAAGATTACATGCTCTGACAATTAATAGAACTCACCAATTGAATTTTTAAAAAAATTCACTAACTAATTATGCTGTTAGATAAAAAAAAGCATAATTGCCCTAGTTGAAATTGTACCAGCGGGAAAACGGGTTTCATATTACCGAATACAATTATCTTTAGCCGGTTGGTTAAACTAAATTATGATTGCAGAAAAAATAGCTGTTATTGGTGGAGGTAGTTTTGCTACGGCACTTGTTAAAATATTTTCGAACAATACATCAACTATTAACTGGTGGTTACGCAATGCCGATACAGTAAACTTTATTAATAAGTATCAGCACAATCCCAATTATCTTACTGACGTTCAGCTCGACCTGCAGAAAGTAAAAGCATCATCAGATATTCAAACTGTAATTAGTGAAGCAGATATTATAATACTTGCTGTGCCATCTGCATTTTTAGTTAGCGCATTAAAACCGGTTGAAATTGCACTATTTAATAACAAGCTGGTAGTTTCCGGTATAAAAGGTATTGTGCCCGAATATAACCTGATCATTGGTGAATATCTTAACCGGCATCTGAACATAAGTTATGAAAATATAGCTGTGATAACAGGGCCATGCCATGCAGAAGAGGTGGCATTGGAGCGGTTAAGTTATCTCACGGTTGCATCGGTAAATAAAGAAAACAACAACCGCTTAAACCGTTTGATGAGCTGCCGGTATATTCGCATAACTGAAAGTGATGATGTTTACGGTACGGAATACAGCGCTGTTATGAAAAACATTATGGCCGTGGCAAGCGGAATCTGTCATGGGTTAGGCTATGGAGATAATTTCCAGGCTGTTTTGATATCAAATGCATGCCGTGAAATAAAACGGTTTATTGACGCAGTTCATCCCATAACAAGAGATGTTAATGACTCAGCTTACCTTGGAGATTTGCTGGTTACAACCTATTCGCAATTTTCGCGTAACCGAATGTTTGGCAATATGCTCGGCAAAGGTTATTCAGTAAAATTTGCCCAGCTGGAAATGAACATGATTGCTGAAGGATATTATGCAGCCAGGTGCATTCATGAACTTAATAAGAAATATGAGGTAAATCTGCCCATCAGTAAATCAGTATATAACATATGTTATGAAAAAATTTCGCCTAGGGTTGAAATTAAATTGCTTACAGACCTTTTGAATTAACAGAAAGTAATCAGAATGAATAAGAGCACTATTTTGATGCAGTTAATTAATACTAAATAAATAACAGTAATACGATAATTAAAATGAAAAGATATTTTTTGCTTACTGGCGTTATAGTCAACTTTTTAATAACATCTTCTTTTTCACAAAATAACGATTCGGCTATTATTCGCAGTTTCTATAATGAGGCATTAACTAATGGCAAGGCTTATGGCTGGCTAAAAGTTTTAACTACTGAAATAGGACCGCGGTTAAGCGGATCAACACAAGCGGCCAATGCAGTAAAATGGTCGGAGATGTTATTTAATTCATTGAAGCTTGATCGCGTAGTAAAGCAAAAAATGATGGTGCCTCACTGGGTGCGTGGACCTAAGGAAAAAGCATATATCATAAAGGGTGAAAAGAAAACCGAAGTGCCTGTTTGTGCATTGGGAGGAAGTATTGCAACTCCTAAAAACGGATTGACCGCTGAAGTAGTTGAAGTAAGAAGCTTTGATGAATTAAACCGATTAGGAAACCGGGTTGCCGGCAAAATTGTCTTTTTTAATTTTAGTTGGGATCAGACCAAAATTAACACATTCGAAGCGTATGGAGATGCGGTGGCCCCGCGTGGGAGCGGTGCACAGAAGGCGGCTCCTTTTGGTGCGGTAGGGGTTGTTGTGAGAAGCGCAGGAAGTTCGCATGATGATTTTCCACATACTGGTGCAATGGGCTATAACGATACGATTACAAAAATTCCTGCATGTGCTATTTCAACAAATGGTGCTGACATGCTAAGCCGTTTACTTAAGTTAAAATCAATGCCGCCTGTAAAATTTTCGTTTAACCAGCATTGTAAAATGTTGCCAGACACTGTTTCGTTTAATGTAATTGGTGAAATAAAGGGTAGTGAATATCCTGATGAAATTATCACCATTGGTGGCCACCTTGATTCATGGGATCTTGGCCAGGGTGCGCATGATGATGGTGCCGGAGTGGTTCAATGTGCAGAAGTTCTTAATTTATTCCGTTCTCTTAACATACAGCCTAAACGTACAATTAGGTGTGTATTTTTTATGAATGAGGAAAATGGAGGACGTGGAGGTAAGACCTATGCTGAAGAATGTAAAAAAGCCAATGAAAAATTAATAGCAGCCTTGGAAACTGATGCCGGTGGATTTACGCCCCGGGGATTTGGCTTCAGTGGCGACTCAGTTAAGGTTGCCAAATTGCGCGGCTACAAAAAACTATTTGAGCCATACAACCTGTATTCGTGGGATGGAACTGGTGGAGGTGCAGATATCGGGCATTTAGCTGATCAATGCCCCGTAATGATTGGTTTATCGCCTGACTCGCAAAGGTATTTCGAATTACATCATACTGCTGCCGATACATTTGATAAAGTAAACCAGCGAGAATTGGAATTAGGAGCAGCTTCAATTGCATCGTTGGTGTACCTTATTGCTGAACATGGTTTTTAAAAACTTCAGCTAATTGAAGGCTGGCAGATTTTATGAAGTGCTTTTAAAATTTATTTGACATCAACTATTATCGTTCAATTTTCTTCTGTCTTTTTTTTCAGCTTTTAATCTTTTCTGTAAAAGTCGTTTTTCATTTTCTTCGGCAGGCAGCTGTGTTGCAATTCTGCGTTTAGGGTTAGTTAGTGCTTTAACAACCAGCTTTTCAAATTTAGTTATAACAGCCAGTTTGTTTGTAAACTGAGTACGACCGCTTTGGGCAGAAATTTTTAATACGCCTTGTTCACTGATTTTGTTTTTAAGCCTGCGATAAAATTTTTCTTTTTCATCATTAGTTAAACCGGCACTGTTCTTTACATCAAAGTAAAGTTCAACTTTAGTTGAAACTTTATTTACGTTCTGGCCACCTTTGCCACCACTTCGGGCTGTTTGGTATTTTACCTCTTTAAGCAGCCTATCGGTTATAACCGTTTTCATTTTTAATTACTTATTTTTTGCAGTAATACAAAGTTATCATTTGCCTTTAACCAGATATCATGATTCCATTTTAACAGCTGAGGTGGCCACGCATACGCTACAAGTTTAAAATTCAAATTTTCAAGATAATGCCTATGCAGTTCATATACATCGCTTCTAATTGAAAGTAATATTGTTTGGCTGGTTTTCAAAATCGTATCATTAATATTATTCAATTCTTTAATCTTAATTGTATGCACATTTTGTTGCAAATAAAATTTAACGGGTACGCTTTCAAACGGGTTATAAGGATTACTATAAGGTGTATGCAATAAAGTAACATCACCAGTTTTATATTGCCTGCTGATTACCCTGGCAATTTCAATTCCGGGGCTGGCCGGCAACCAAATACTAATAACCAGTAATGCACCATTAATCACCAACAACAGACAGACTATGATGCGTAATGAAGCTGATGTAATTTTATTGCCTGCAATTAAAGGCAGAATTTTTTCAATTGTATATGCAACTGCAAAGCCACAGCAACCGGCTAAAGGAAAGAGAAAACGCAATTCTTTATGTGGTATTACAGAGTGAAACAATAGAAATGCCAAGGTAATAGGGGTTATTAGGTTTTTCCAACCTAAAGTCCACAAGCATATAAATGAAATGAGTAACAATAGCCCTATAGGTAGAAACATTTTGTTTGTCAAGCTAAGAGGATAAAAATACCAGGGTTCACTTCCAAAATCGGGACCACTACCAGTAATAACCATGTGAGCGTAGTTGTAAAGAGGCAGGGTCCATTCACCATAAAACCAATGATCAATCAGCAATCCAACGGGTATTGAAAATAAAATGCCTGATCCAATTAGTATCACTTGTGTATGTTGACGTTTAAGTGAATACCACGCCAATAGCACCATAACAGGAAGAAGCATTTGATAGCGTATGAGAATTGATGATGCTATTATTGCAGGTATAAAAAAGTAACACCATTTACGTTGGCATACGTTAAATTTTAATAATGCAAGCATTAATAAGAGCAGCGCACCGGCCCAGCTTTCAGATGCAAAACGAACGTTAAGAAATGGCATGAACCATAACAAGTAACTTAGTAATATGAAGAACAGTTTGCCAACAGTGGTTTTAAATTCATCAATAAATGATTTGATAAAAATTGTTACAGCCGCCAATGATAGAACCAATGAAAATATGCGTAACAGCATTGCTTGCGTAAAAGGATCTGAAATTCCCAATGCTGATGCAGTCTTAATTAACACATAACAAATTGCCGGTTGAAATGCAGGACGCAACTTGTATGCAAATTCCCATGCAAGTTCATTAGGCTGATGAGTTCCCAGTTTGTATCCGGCAAATTCAATTAACTGGTAATGTTCATCAGCATAATAATAACCTGCGCTGTAAACTGCAGTAATTATGTTTACAACTACTGCAATTATAAAAATCACTAACCAGGCAGTGTTTAATTGTTGATGGTATTTCACAGAGGAGATAATTGCAAATTCAAATTAAAAGTTAATTTTGGCATTCCGAAAAATCCCCCGTTCATTTTCAGGTTTAACAGGTATTTCATCTTGCTTACTGTTGACAGTGCTATTTATGCAAAGCAAGGTTTTACAGCAACAAATTAAAATTGTAACGTTTACTTTTCGGACTTCTGGTTTTCAGCATGCTTAAGTCAAACGAAAAACTTAACTACATTGATGCTATGCGTGGCATAGCAATATTGGCCGTATTGGTAATTCATTGCCGCGAATATG
Source organism: Bacteroidia bacterium (assembly GCA_044230205.1). Taxonomy (GTDB): domain Bacteria; phylum Bacteroidota; class Bacteroidia; order AKYH767-A; family OLB10; genus JAEUTH01. Next base: position 22,158 of record JBGARN010000006.1, on the reverse strand, counting down.
TTGAGGGTGGAACACTAATACCTCATTTTGTTAATTTCATAATCGATCAGGGACCTCGTGGTGTTCAGCTGTTTTATGTTGCAAGTGCATTTACCATGTTTTATACATTAACATCCCGGGTAAAAAAAGAATCGCATTCCAATGTTAATTTTTTCATCAGGCGTTTTTTCAGGATTGCACCCATGTACTGGATAGCAATTATATATTACCTGTGGCAAAATGGCCGTGGACCCAGTTACTGGCTTGGCGATGCTCCTGGAATCAGCGACATGAATATTGTTTCAAATTTTCTGTTTTTCCATGGCTTCAGCCCGTATTGGATTAACAGCCTTGTACCCGGAGGATGGAGCATTGCTGTAGAAATGTGTTTTTACTGCATGGTGCCTTTTCTTTTTTCTAAGATTAAAAACAGCATGCAGGCTATAAATTTCTTCTTCATAAGTGTTTCTGTAAATTTTATTATAACAGCATATCTGAAAGATCATCCATTTTGTAAAGACACCACCTTATGGACTAATTATCTTACCTTATACCTTCCTAACCAACTTCCGGTATTTGCCTTGGGTATTTTATTCTACTTTTTAGTGAAGGGTGATTTTGCATCATTGCGCTTGAATAGGGTGTCCGTGGTTTTATTTACAATTATGGTTGTTGTTAAACTGTTTACAGGTATGCCATTTATATCATCGCATCTTCTTTTTGCTACTGCATTTGTATTACTGGGTTTTATTTTAAGCAGAAAGCAGTACAAAATACTGGTTAACCCAGTTGTTATGTATATTGGTAAGGTTAGTTACAGTATGTACCTGGTTCATTTTGCTGTGTTGTTTTTTATGGTGAAACTAAATTTTGCAGTGTATGTAGCCGAAACATCAGCACTGACAGCATTAGCCAATTATTTTATCCGTTTTATTCTGCTGGTAGTTATCAGCACTGCAATTTCTACAGTATTTTATAATACTATAGAAGTGCCTTTACTATAAGTCGGCAAAAGTATTATTTATAAATTTGAAAAGAAGGCACCTGTAAATTAATTAATGATTGAAAAGTTGAATCAGAAAAATGAGTAGAGGAGCATCAACTTTTTAAAAGAAACATCTTTAGAGTTTACAACTTTTGCCCGATGGATTCTTAATTCACAATTTAAATTAAAACTTTACCAGCTTATACTGTTTATCAGCGCCATTGCATTTTAAATATAAAGTGTAAAAACCGGGAAGCAAATTACTTGTATTAATGCTATTTCCAGCAGCTATATTGCCAGAAGCTATCAATTGCATAGAGGTATTATAAATGAAATAATTGCAATTACTTTCTGTTGCATCAATAACAATAAACTCAGTAAAAGGATTGGGAAATACGGATACCTTATCACTTGTTTCGTCTTTTATGCGTAATGGATGACTGCTGTCACTTAAAGCCCAAACTCCACTGCTTAACTTGGCTGAAGCAACATTGTTGATAACAACATTGCTTACTTTTGCTCCTGAATTATTTGTCTGTGGATTAGAAAAACGTTGCCAAAGATCAGAAGTAGAATCATACCAGTTGGCTTCTAAGTTTGCCGGAGTAATAGGAAGTGGAGCCTCCGTGTTTTTATAGCTGAACTTGAGTTGTGCGTTTCCGGTTGTGCCTGTTCTTGATAATATCCAAAAACGGTCAACTGTATAATCCTTATTGTTTAAACTATTTGTGTCATTAATATTGGTAACTCCTGCCGGATACGGAATATTGTTAATCGCGGTTTTGTAGGTAGCTGCATTAACATAGCCTGCATTACCGCTCATTTGCTTGTAATTAAAAGGAATATAAATGCCACTAATAGTCGCAAAAGGATATATATGTTGTGCGTAGTTGCTGTCTATTTTCCAGCTGATTATTCCATATGGCTGATTTGATGATTCGCTTAATATAAACCCATTAATACGATTAATAGCATTGGCATCACTATTATTAATGATTAATGTTTTATTGTTAAGCTCAAATTTTCCTTTATTTAAACTCAGCGCTGAATCAACAGTGCAATTATCATGTAATCTAACCCGAATGGTGTTTGACCCTTTATCAATTACCAGTTTATTAAATACAGTTTCACCACTGATTTTTGAATAGAATCCTATCATAGATACAATGCTATTACCCGCTTTAAATCCATTAGTTCCATTGTTGTTTATCCAGTCGTTACCAACAGTAATCGGAAAAGGCTGGTAAATTTTGAAAATCGTAAAATCAATACGTGGGCGCTGATTTGAAACTGTGGCGGTAATTCCCGGATTCGTTCCACCTGAGTATGAACCGGCCCCGGTTAAATTATAACCAAGAATAGATGTTCCCACTACATTATAATTAATAGATATGCATGAAAAGTTGGCTGAAGATTCATCATACATGATGTAATTTTTCATTGGCGCTGTTCCTGAAGTGCTATTAAATTCAAATGACAAAACCAGGTTGCTTACACCATCCCAGATGAGTGAATTAGGAATTAGATTTAGCGTTTTATAATTGCCATTGGCAATGGTGCCGCCTGATGAATTAGGCATATTGAGTGTTAATGTATCATTGCTATAAATAAGTTTAGGCCAGCCTGCAATTACGTTTGCATCGCCTGGCATAACTGCAGCTTTGGTATTCATAGGCAACGGAAACGGGTAAGTAACTGCAGTTGATGTCAGGTAAGCCATAATTCTGAAATTCTGAAAAATTACAGGACCGGGTGGTGCAGGAGAAATGCTGTTTACTAAAACTGACAGTGCAGATATTGTTGTTCCTGATTCCCATCCATTATTTACTAATTCTGCTGCAGTGTATGAAATCTGCGTCTTACACTGAGCGATTGACCTGAATGGCGTAATCGTTGCCAATGCTAAACCTGCTGGAGGAATAGATGTAGCAGGAGGTAAAGTAATTACAGGATTATTAATACTGTTGATTTTAATAAAAGAAGTTGAGGTGCCTGAGGGAACACCATCACCAATTACAATTGAATCAACAACTGCTAGTGAAGCATTATCGGTTGCATTGACACTCAGATGCGCGCCATTGCCTATTCCATTGTCTTTTATTATAAGAGCTTTGCATTGGGCATTTACATTTTGCTTTATTACAGGGTAAACGAATGGGGGACTAACTACAGGTATTATAGCTGTCTTAACATTAGTGGGTATTCCATTAACCCAGTTTGCAGGGTTGTCCCAGGCTGGAGTGTTTCCAATCCATGTGCATGTTTGCGCATTTATAAATTTAATTGAGAAGGTGTAAGTTATTGCCGTAATTAAAACCAGGATTAAGTTACGGTTCATTGTTAACTTTTTCATCATCGCAGATTTTTTAGAATAAATTAATTAAAGGCTGGTGATAAAAGTTCTATACCATGCAAAGGTATAGAATAATTTACCTGCTTTTACGATTCACGGCTGCAGCAATAAAAATGGAAATTTCGTATAAAAGCAGCAATGGAAAAGCAACTAGTAATTGTGATGTTACATCAGGCGAAGGTGTAATTATGGCTGCAATAATTAATATTACCACAATTGCATGCTTTCGGTAAGCACGCATAAACCCTGGCGTAAGAATACCAATTTTGGAAAGAAAATAAACCACAATAGGCAATTGAAAAACAACTCCGGCAGCAATTGTAAGCATGGTTATTATGCTTATAAAGGAGTCAATAGTGAAAATATTCTGCACTTCGCTGCTTACTGTATAGCTTCCAAGAAAATTTATTGAAAGAGGTGCGATAACATAATAACCAAACAGTACACCAGTGAAAAAAAGTAACGATGCAAAAAAAACGACACCGGTAGTATATTTTTTTTCGCGTGCTGATAGTGCAGGCTTTATAAAGCGCCAAACTTCCCAAAGCAGGTATGGAAAGCCCATTATCAACCCTGCAATAAATGCAACCCACATGTGCAGGGTAAATTGCTGTGATAATTCGGTAGATTGGAGTTTAAACGGAAGTTGTTCTATGCATAAATCTTCAACCGATAATTTTTGAGCAAGCCAGCACATTGCTTTATAGGTTGGGAAGTCGGGCTTTTTAGGTCCAAGAATAATCCCATCAAATAATAGTTCTTTATTGAAAAAAGCTACAAGCGCTAAAACGGTAATTACAATAACACTGCGAACCAAATGCCAGCGCAATTCTTCAAGGTGTTGAAGAAATGACATTTCATTTTCCGTGTTTACTGATGTTTTACGTTTAAAAAATCCCGCCAACGTATTTCCTCCTGTTGTTGTAAATTATGGAATTACTGTTTTGATCAGTAAATACCTTCTTTTAAAAAATCATGTAAATGAACAAAACCCAGGTATTTGTTTTTATCTGAAACAATCAATTGAGTTATGTTGTTGGCCTTCATAAGCTGAAAGGCGTCAACAGCAAGCACATCAGCACCAATTGTTTTTGGAGAAGATGACATTATGTTTTTAGCCTTCAGTTTCTCAAACGATTGATTTTTTTCCATCATTCTGCGTAAATCACCATCAGTAATAATTCCAACCAGTTTATTTTTATCCATAACTGCAGTGGCACCTAAGCGGTTAGAGGTAATAATATAGATGACTTTCCTGATATCATCATTTATATCCACCTGGGGTTTAGCATTATCAGGATACACATCACTTACTTTAAGATACAGTTTCTTGCCCAATGCACCTCCCGGGTGATAGCGCGCAAAGTCTTTACCTGAAAATCCTCGGGTTTTAAGCAGGCACACTGCTAACGCATCTCCCATGGCTAATTGTGCTGTAGTGCTGCTGGTAGGTGCAAGATTATTAGGGCAGGCTTCTTTTTCAACGCTGGTATTGAGAATAAAATCGGCATGTAATGCCAGGGCTGATTTAATGTTTCCGGTCATGGCAATTAGTTTATTACCCCCGTTTTTCAATAAAGGAGCAAGAAGCTTAATTTCAGGCGTGTTGCCAGAATTAGAAATGCAAATCACAACATCACTTTTCTGAATAATGCCAAGGTCGCCATGAATAGCGTCTGCAGCATGCATAAACACTGCTGGCGTACCGGTGGAATTCAAGGTGGAGACAATTTTCTGTGCAATTATTGCACTTTTGCCAATACCGGTAATTACCACTCTTCCGCCACTTTGTAGAATTAATTCTATACACTTTGCGAAATCTTTGTTAATAAATTTTTTCAGATTTCGTATAGAATCTGCTTCAATGTCGAGTGTTTGCAGTGCAAGTGCAATAATATTTTTTTCTTGTTTCAAAATTCTTTTACCTTAGAGTTGATTTTTTTTTTGAATCTATTACTTTCGCGTCCCCTTTTAAAACAGGGCAAAAATAATTTTAATTTTAATTGAACTAAGTGATGGCAAAGAAAGCAACTGTGAAACCGCCAAATGCTAAAACCACTGTTAAAGCAACTCCTAAATCAGGCAAAGCCGCTTTAAGACCCAAAGCAGTGTTTGCAGGCGATGATGATGATGATGAAATATTGATTGACGAAAGCAACGAATTATTAGTTGCATTACATAAATATTTCGGTTTTGATCAGTTTAAAGGCGAACAGGAAGCTGTCATAAGAAATCTGATGGCAGGCAAAGATACTTTTGTGATTATGCCAACAGGAGGTGGAAAGAGCATGTGTTACCAGTTACCTGCTTTGCTTAGTAAAGGAACTGCCATTATTGTGTCACCACTTATTGCGCTAATGAAGAACCAGGTGGATGCCATTAGGGGCTTCAGTACTGATGATTGTGTTGCGCATTTTTTAAATTCATCGTTAAGTAAAGCTGAAATTACAAAAGTTAAAAAAGATATAACTGAGGGTAAGACTAAATTGCTTTATGTAGCTCCTGAATCATTGAATAAAGATGAGAATGTGGCGTTTTTTAAAGAAATCAATATTTCTTTTTTTGCAATTGATGAAGCACATTGTATTTCTGAATGGGGTCATGATTTCAGGCCAGAATACCGCAGGTTACGCCCCATAATGGAAGAAATTCAGCGCGTACCAGTTATTGCACTTACTGCTACAGCCACTCCAAAGGTGCAGCAAGACATTCAGAAAAACCTCGACATACTTGGCGCAACTGTTTTTAAAGCATCTTTTAATCGTCCTAATTTATATTATGAAGTGCGCGAGAAGAAGGATGTGATGAAAGAAATCATCAGGTTTATTAAACAGCACACGGGTAAATCAGGAATCATTTATTGTCTGAGCCGCAAAAAAACCGAAGAGGTTGCTTCAACACTTAATGTTAATGGAATAAAAGCACTTCCATATCATGCCGGATTGGAAGCTGCAGTGAGAGCGCGTACCCAGGATGATTTTCTGATGGAGCGCACCGATGTAATAGTTGCAACTATTGCATTTGGAATGGGTATTGACAAACCGGATGTGCGTTTTGTTATTCACCATGACATTCCAAAATCACTTGAAGGTTATTACCAGGAAACCGGAAGGTCAGGTCGTGATGGCCGTGAAGGAAGATGTATTGCCTTTTATTCTTACAAGGATATTGAGAAGCTTGAAAAATTTATGAAAGGTAAACCGGTTGCTGAACAGGAAATCGGTAAGCAGTTATTGAATGAAACGGTTGGCTATGCTGAAACTTCAGTTTGCCGCAGAAAAGTGCTGTTACATTACTTCGGTGAAGAATATGAGCAGGAAAACTGCGGAAGTTGCGATAACTGCCTGCATCCTAAAACAAAAATTGCCGCACAGGATGAAGTGTGTACTCTTATAGAAACTGTTATTGCTATAAAAGAGAAGTTTAATGCCGATCATACTATTAATGTATTGATGGGTAAATCAGAAAAGGCAGTTAAAGATCATGGTCATGATAAGCTTGATGTATTTGGTGATGGAGCTGACCAGGATCCAAAATTCTGGATGGCAGTAATCAGGCAGGCATTGCTGGCCGGATTTTTATCCAAAGACATTGATAACTATGGATTATTGAAAGTAACTGAACGTGGTCATGAATATCTGAAAAAACCAACCCCATTCATGGTAACCAAGGATCATGAGTATGCTGATGGAGAGGAAGATGATGATGAAATAGAAGGTGGTGGACCAGGAGGCGGGGGCGGAGGTGGTGCCGATCCTGAGCTTTACAATATGCTTAAGGATTTGCGAAAAAAGGTTGCCAAGCAAAAAAATCTTCCTCCTTTCGTAATTTTCCAGGACCCATCATTAGAAGAAATGTCAATTCAGTATCCAATCACAATGGATGAACTGAAAAACATTACGGGTGTAGGTGTTGGAAAAGCAGCAAAATATGGAGCGCCATTTATTGACCTTATTAAAAAGTATGTTGAAGAGAACGAAATTGAACGTGCAGTTGACCTGGTAGTAAAAAGTGTAGTGAATAAATCGGTTCTTAAAGTTTATATTATTCAAAATATCGACCGGAAGATTTCACTTGATGATATGGCTGAAGCCAAAGGCATAACCTTATCTGTTCTTATTAATGAAATTGAGAGTATTGTAGCATCAGGCACCCGAATTGATCTCAATTATTACCTCAATGAAGTTATTGATCCTGACAGGCAGGAAGAAGTTTTTGAATATTTCCGTTCTGCCGAAACCGATTCACTCGAAAAGGCGCATAAGGAACTTGGAGAAAATGAATACACGATTGATGAAATCCGGTTGATGCGAATTAAGTTTATGAGTGAAATCGGAAACTAAGCATTATACTTATTTGATATTAAAATCCGCATTAATGATAATGTGGATTTTTTTTTGAGTTGTGTTTAATTATTTATGCATTTACATTAGCATGATTTTAAAAATTAAATACAATATCCTATGTCAGTAGTAAAAAAAATGCTTGTTGCTTTATTGATTGTATTGGTTATTCTGCAATTTATACGCCCTTCGCGTAATACCGGAGTGTCCCTAAATGATGAAATACGCAGCAGCTACAACATTACTCCTGAAATGGAGCAACTTCTTAAAACATCTTGCTTCGATTGTCATAGCAACAATACAATTTATCCATGGTATACCAACATTCAACCTGTTGGATTATGGTTGCAAAACCATGTAAATGAAGGAAAGGGTGAATTAAATTTCAGCGAGTTGAAATCCTATTCACCAAAAAAATTAGATCATAAATTTGAAGAAATTGCTGAGATGATTAAAAAGGAAGAAATGCCACTAACTTCTTATACTATTATTCATGGTGATGCAAAACTTACACAGCAGCAACGTGAATTAATAATCAACTGGGCCAATCAAAACAGAACATCCATGAATTATAAGGAGGATTGATCTTTTATTGTTATACTTGGTATATTAATCCTGTTATTGTTTTTATTTCAACTGGCCGGTTAAGTTGAAGTTTTATTATTGTGAGATAGTAACTTTTTTAGATGGTGTCTAAAAAAATTACATGTAACTTATAAGTTGTGTAATTCTCCTTTTTGCATAAACACTTGGAATTTAAACTTTATTAAAGTGGCAAAATGATATCGGTCATGTTTTTTAAAATATTGATAAATTAATAAAAGATATTAATATCTTTTATTAAAAATGTGTATATATATTCGCCCTCGATTAATATTAACTGTAACAATCAGCGAATATGAAAGCAACAAATCAGACCCCGGAAATAAGCGAAGCATTCAGCAATCTTTCTATTGGAGAAATAGTGCGCAACGATTATCGCACGGCTAAAGTCTTTGAAAAATATGGAATTGATTTTTGCTGTGCAGGAAAAAACAAGCTTGATAAAGCATGCAATTCAAAAGAATTAAATATTGAGCTGGTAGCACATGATTTAAAAGAAGCAACTGATATTCCATTGATCGCTTCTCAAAATTTCAATTCATGGGATCTTGATTTCCTGGCTGATTATATAGTAAGGTCTCATCATCATTATGTTCGTGAATCTATCCCTCAAATCAGGCATTACTTACAGAAATTAGTAAGTGCACATAGTGAAAAGCATCCTGAAGTAATTGAGATTGCCAATCTGTTTCATTTGTTGGATGAAGAATTGCATGCACACATGAATAAGGAAGAGCATGTACTTTTTCCGTACATAAAAAAATTATGGATTGAAAGGAGTACTGACCATGCAGCCTCTTCGCATATAATTGGCTCAATAAAGTATCCGATTTTAAAAATGGAAAGCGAGCACCAGTATGCAGGCGAGTTGCTGGCTAAAATAGAAAAGCTTACAAATGAGTTTACACCACCAGCAGGTGGATGCAATACTTTCTTTGTTTGCTATAATAGACTACAGGAGTTTATGCTGGATTTACATCAACATATTCATCTTGAAAACAACATACTGTTTCCGAAAGCAATTGAGTTGGAGGATAAATTACTTGAAGCAGTAAACTAATAAATAAGGAAACGAATTTTTGGCTATGTTATCCAAGTCGGTTGAATATGCAATACGAGCAATGATTTACCTCGAAGTTAAAAGCGATGGTAAAACAAATCTTGGAATAAAAGCTATAGCAGATGAGATTGGTTCCCCGGTTCATTTCACAGCAAAGATTCTGCAGGTATTAGCTAAGCAGGGTTTAATCAGTTCAATAAAAGGTCCAAACGGTGGTTTCTGCATAATAAAAGATGCACCACCAGTGAAATTGATTCAGGTTATAGAAGCGATTGATGGCAAAAGAATTTTTACCGGGTGTATAATTGGTCTGAAAAACTGTTCTGATTCTAATCCTTGCCCGATACATAATGAATATAAAGTTGCCCGAAACAAACTATTGATAATGTTCAATGAACGATCAATCAGAGATATTGCTTTTAATAACAACAAATTGATACTTAAGCGTAAATAATAGAAATAGAAAAATCATCAACATTAATTATTAACTAAAGCTCAGCTACTATGAATGCAAAAGAAAAATTCAGATTAATACCCGCCAGTGCACTTCGGGCAACAATAGTTTTATCTGCAATACTGCTGATTATTGCTGCATGCGGTTCTTCGGACGAATCAAAAAAAGAACCGGCTTCAGATGAAAGTAAAAAGAACATTTCTGATTTGTATGATGCTCCCACTTATGATCCTCACAGGGGTGAAGGAAAATTTACAACTGTAGAGTTGGGAGAAAAACTGGATCCGGCAATGGCCGATGCTGGTCAGAAAGTATTTGACGTAAAATGTAACGCCTGCCATAAGCTTACTGATGAAAAATTAGTAGGACCAGGATGGAAGGGTGTAACGCAAAGACGCAAGCCTGAATGGATAATGAATTTTATTACCAATCCTGATGCAATGATCGATAAGGATCCTGCTGTTCAGGCTCAACTGGAAATTTGTCTTGTTAGAATGCCGAATCAAAATCTTAATGATGATGATGCACGGCACTTATTAGAATTTATGCGTAAAAATGACGGTGTTCAATAATTATAACTTCAAACTTAAAATATTATGAGAAAAAATTTGATGATACCGGCAATAGCAATTGTTGCTTCGGTAATGCTGCTTGGCTCTTGTAAGCCAAAAAATGCAGTTAACGCAGTGTCAGGCGATGCTGCAGTAAAATCATATGTTGCTCCCGGCAAGTATGATGAGTTTTACAATTTTGTCAGTGGTGGTTTCAGCGGCCAGTTAAGTGCTTATGGATTGCCAAGTGGGCGTTTGTTAAGAGTAATCCCTGTTTTTTCTGTTGATCCTGAAAAGGGATATGGGTACAGTGAAGAAACAAAACCAATGTTGAATACTTCTCACGGATTTGTTCCATGGGATGATCTGCATCACCCCGAGTTATCTCAGACCAATGGTGAAATTGATGGTCGTTGGGTTTTTGGTAACGCTAACAATACACCACGTGTAGCACGCATTGATTTATCTACATTTCGCACAGCTGAAATTATCGAGTTGCCAAATAGTGCAGGAAATCACTCCTCACCGTTTACAACAGAAAATACTGAATATGTTGTAGCTGGTACCCGTTTTAGTGTGCCACCAGATAATGTAAATGGTGATGTTCCTATTAACACTTATAAACAGAATTTTAAGGGAACAATTAGTTTCATCAGTGTTAATAAGGATGATGGTAAAATGGATATTGCTTTCCAGATTCAGTGCCCTGGAGTAAACTTTGACCTGAGTCATGCCGGTAAAGCAAAATCTCATGGTTGGTTTTTCTTCTCATGCTACAATACCGAACAAGCTAACACATTGCTTGAGGTAAATGCATCACAAAAAGATAAAGATTTTATAATGGCCGTAAACTGGAAAAAAGCTGAAGAGTATCTTAAAGCTGGAAAAGGAAAAAAAGTTGCTGTAAGATATGCACACAACAGGTATGATGATAAAACTCATTCAGCAACTTCTGAAATCAAAACAGAAGTTACTGTTCTTGATTCAAAGGAACTTACAGACATGTGTTATTTTATACCGTGTCCAAAATCACCTCATGGCTGTGATGTTGATCCATCTGGAGAATATATAGTAGGTAGCGGAAAACTAGCTGCGTTGATTCCTGTTTTCAGCTTTGATAAAATGCAGGCAGCAATTCAAAATAAAGATTTTGCAGGTGATTATGACGGAATTCCGGTTTTAAAATATGAATCTGTATTATATGGCGAAGTTAAAAAACCAGGTTTAGGCCCACTGCATACTGAATTTGATGGTAACGGCAATGCATATACTTCGTTCTTTGTTTCATCTGAAGTTGTAAAATGGAACATTAAAGATTTAAAAGTGCTCGACAGGGCTCCAACATACTATTCAGTTGGTCACCTTTGTGTTCCAGGTGGTGACACCCGTAAGCCGAATGCAAAATATCTTATTGCTTATAACAAAATAACAAAAGACCGCTATCTTCCTACAGGACCTGAGTTATCGCAAAGTGCTCAATTGTATGATATAAGTGGTGATAAAATGCAGCTTATATTGGACTTCCCGACAATAGGTGAACCACACTATGCACAAGCTGTTGCGGCTGATGTTATTAAAAACAAACAGGTAAAAATCTTTAAAATTGATGATAACCAGCATCCTTATGCAACAAAGGGAGAAGGTAACGCCAAGGTTATACGTGAAGGAAATAAAGTTCATGTTTATATGACTGCAATCCGTTCACACTTTGCACCTGATAATATTGAAGGAGTTAGAATGGGTGATGAAGTTTATTTTCATATTACCAACCTTGAGCAGGATTGGGATGTGCCACATGGCTTTGCAGTTAAAGGGGCCGCCAATGCAGAATTGCTGATTATGCCTGGAGAAACTCAAACATTAAAATGGGTGCCGGACAGAGTAGGTATTTGGCCGATATACTGTACTGATTTTTGCAGTGCTTTGCACCAGGAAATGCAGGGCTATGTGCGGGTTTCACCGGCAGGTAGCAGTGTGCCATTGTCTTTCAGCACAGGAAAAAGTGCTCCTCCTGCTGAAACAGCCGCTGCTAAATAATTTCATTCTACACCTTATTATAAGAGCAGGGATAGGCAACTATGCCTGCTCTTATTGTATGATTTAAAACATTTATGTTATGATTACAGATAAAAATAAGATTACAGTAATTTCAAAATTGCTTCTCATAACTGGAAGCATTGCATTGGTAATTTCAATTTTTGTTCCGCTTTGGAAAATTGATTTACAGGCTCCTCAGTACCCCGAAGGTTTGGTACTGCTTATTTATCCTGATAAACTTGGAGGTAATGTTGAAATTATTAATGGTTTGAATCATTACATTGGTATGAAAACGCTACATACAGAAGATTTCTTTGAGTTTAAAATTCTTAAATATATTATAGGGTTATTTGCTGCTCTGTTTTTAGCCGCAGCATTTATTTCAAAACGAAAATTCGTTAATGGTTTATTGATACTATTTGTTGTTTTTGGTATTGTGGCTATGTATGATTTCTGGCGCTGGGAATATGATTATGGTCATGACCTGAATCCCGATGCTGCAATTATTGTTCCCGGTATGGCCTATCAGCCTCCTTTAATTGGATTTAAACAACTCCTCAATTTTGGTGCATATTCAATTCCGGCATTAGGTGGTTGGCTGTTTATTGTTGCAGGAGTTTTACTTTTGGTTTCTGTAGTTTTCGAAGCAATGAGAATTAAAAAAATAAAAAGCACTGCAATAGCGAATACAATTTTGATTGGAGGTGCATTTGCACTTTTGTCATCATGTACTGCACAGCCTGAACCCATAAAATTAAATGTAGACAACTGCAGCCACTGCCAAATGACAATTGCTGATAACCGTTATTCCTGTGAAGCAATTTCAAACAAAGGTCGGGTTTATAAGTTTGATGATTTTTTATGCCTGCGTGGTTTTGTAAAAAGCAATGCTGCTATTACCTTTAGTTCATACTATGTTTCAGATTTTCTGGTGCCTCATAATTTAGTATCAACTTCCTCAGCTTCATTTATAAAAGGAAATGGAATTGATGCTCCTATGGGTGGTGATATTGCAGGGTTTTCAAATGCCGACAGTGCCAAATCTTATGAAGGCATCTTAAATGCAACTCCTGTAACCTGGGATTCAGTTCTAAAATGAATCAATGCGAAATTATATTCTAATCTCTCTGTTGTTATTTTCTTATTCAACCTATAGCCGTACTTTGAAAGTTGGCACTGGGTTAGAATTTAATAAAATTCAGGAAGCTGTAAATCATTCCTCAAAAGGAGATACCATTTATGTACTAAAAGGATTATATAAAGAACAGAATCTGAAAATCACACATCCATTAGTACTAATAGGTATTAATTATCCGGTTTTAGACGGGGAGAAGAAATATGAAGTAGTTTCAATTAAATCTGATAGTGTAACCATTAGTGGATTTACTATTCAGCATTCAGGATTTGCAACCTTAGATGATCCCGGAGCAATAAAAAGCTATAACTGCAACTATATAGTAATTGAGAATAATAATTTTAAAGACAATTTTTTCGGAGTTTATATTCAGTACGGAAGAAATTGCATTGTAAAAAATAACAACATTGAAGCCTTTGGAACGGAGGAGCAGCAAATAGGTAATGGTATTCATTGCTGGAAAAGTGATAGCCTTCAGATTATTGGTAATAAAATAACCGGACATCGTGATGGAATTTACTTTGAGTTTGTTACCAACTCAATTATCTGGCGCAATCGTTCATGGAAAAATATCAGGTACGGATTGCATTTTATGTTTTCGAATAATGATGCTTACATTTCAAACGAATTCAGAAATAATGGTGCAGGCGTTGCAGTAATGTTTACCAAAAATGTAAAGATGTTTAATAACTATTTTGAAGAAAACTGGGGCGATGCATCTTATGGTATTTTGTTGAAAGAAATATCAGACAGTTACATAGCGGGCAATACTTTTATCAGAAATACCTCTGCAATTTACCTTGAAGGCGCAAGCCGGATTTTAATTGAAAAAAATGCTTTTGTGCATAATGGATGGGGTATGAAAATACAGGCAAGTTGCATGGACAATATAATTACAAAAAATAAGTTTGTATCGAATACTTTTGATATCAGTACCAATGGCTCATTAGTGCTAAGTACATTTAACGGCAACTATTGGGATAAGTATGAAGGCTATGATCTTGATAAAAATAACATCGGTGATATACCTTACCATCCAATCAGTTTGTTTTCTATGATTGCTGAAAACAATCCCCAGTCAATGCTTTTGTTCAGGAGCTTTTTTGTAATGCTGCTTGATAAATCAGAAAAAATACTGCCCAGTCTTACGCCTGAAAGCTTTAAAGATGATTCACCATTAATGCACCAGCCTTTTTAATGATTGAGATAACTAATCTTTCTAAGAAATTTGGCAAGCTGGAAGTGCTAAGGCAGGTAAATATTTCTTGCCATAAAGGAGAATGTATAGCACTGATAGGCCCGAATGGTTGTGGTAAAACAACACTTATTAAGTGTATTCTTGGTATGGTTATTCCATCTTCAGGCCAGATAAAGTTTAACCGGCAAAACATCAGCAACAACTTCGACTATCGCAAAAATATCGGCTATATGCCGCAGATTGGTCGTTATCCTGATAATATGACCATAGGTCAGATTATCGAAATGATGAAGGATATACGAAAGATGCGTAATACACTTGATGAGGAGTTGATTGAGAAATTTAAGCTGTATGATTTATTTAGTAAACGCATGCATACTTTATCAGGCGGCACTACTCAGAAAGTAAGCGCATCACTTGCTTTGCTATTTAATCCTGATGTACTCATCCTTGATGAGCCCACCGCAGGCCTCGATCCACTTGCAGCAGAAATAATGAAAGAAAAAATAACCGTTGAAAAGGAAAAAGGTAAATTAATACTCATTACATCCCACTTATTAAGTGAGTTGGATGACCTGGTAAGCCAGGTAATATTTATGCAGGAAGGAATAGTAAGGTTTCATAGCAATATTGAACAACTGATTAAAGAAACAGGCGAGCAGAAGCTATCCAAAGCAATTGCCAGCATTTTGCGCTCATCCAATAATGAATAGAATTATAAAATACGTTGTTCTTGACATTCTGAAAAATAGGATTGTGCTTGCTTATACCATTTTGCTGGCTATTTTATCATGGAGTGTTTTTAGCCTTGAAGATAATTATACTAAAGGGCTTTTGACACTGCTCAATGTTATTTTGCTTAATGTGCCTCTTGTTTCAGTTATCTTTTCAACCATTTATATTTATAACAGTGCTGAGTTTATAGAATTATTGTTAAGCCAACCTGTTAAACGAAGCCGCATATGGTTGAGTATATTTATAGGGTTATCGTTATCGCTTGTTCTGGCTTTTTTGGCAGGTACTGGTATACCTGTTTTACTTTTTGCACCTACTTTCTCAGGGTTTATTCTTATGGTTACAGGTTGTTTTATTTCGGTGATATTTGTTTCACTGGCAATGTTAAGTTCTATTCTCACAAGGGATAAGGCTAAAGGTATAGGCCTGGCAATAATTCTATGGTTATTTTTTGCTTTGCTTTTTGATGGTTTGGTTTTGTTTCTGGTTTTTCAATTTGGTGATTATCCAATTGAGAAACCAATGATTGCAATCAGCATGTTTAATCCCATAGATCTTGCCCGTATTCTTATTTTGTTACAGCTTGATATCTCAGCATTGATGGGCTACACAGGTGCAGTATTTAAGGAGTTTTTTGGAACCAGGATCGGTTTTATTGTATCATTTGTTATGCTTGGACTATGGATTTTAATTCCATTTTTGATTTCGCTTAAGAAGTTTAATAAAAAGGATCTTTAATCACATCTTTTCAATTTAAATTGATTTAATTCTGAGCATTTTTCACTTGCGAAGCTGTAAGTAATAATAACCCGCCTACCATAACTAATGAAATGGTAAAAAGCGCTCCTTGGGCATGTGGTATGGCCAGATAACTGAAGGAGGCAATTCCCTGAAGGGCCAGGACCATTTCATTAAGTACAATGCCGGTCATAAATAGCAATGTTCCTGTCATTGATAGTTTATCATCATGTAAATAATTATTTGCAAAAAGATAAACTAACAGAAATGCAGTGATAATTCCGAGCAATACAAGATGAAGGTAAGCAATTACGATAGGCCTGAATCCGAATGCCAGTTTGCTTAAAGCCGGCAGCGTTGAACCCAATTGCAGCAGAAGTTTTATAGTAAGAGCTGCACAAACTAAAAGCAACAGATTTTTTGTAAATACATTGATTGAAGATTTGATTTGCATCCTGGATCGCCATGCAGCCTGCAAAAACATAAACCATGCATAAACCTGCATAGATGCAGCAATTACTACTACAACATATAGCCATACTGGTATAACCAACCAAAGTGCTGAGAGAAAATAAGCCGGGATACAGGCAGAAACAAATAAGTAGAAAATTATTTTTTCTGATGTAATTGTTACTTTATATTGATACAACCAGCCGGAAAATAAACCCATGCACGCAAAGAAAAACCACCCGTTATATTGAAAATGCAGGAAAAAATAAACAGAGGCCAGATATGAATTCTGATGAATGTTTTTTGTAGCCATCATCCATGCAAGAAAAAAAGTTCCGATAGAGGAAATAACATTAAATATAAGTGCAGCCCGAAACCATTTTGGCGAAGTATCCCCGGCATCACAATGCTTTAAATCACTTATGTAATAAAATGCAAACAGGTAGGATACCAGGACTGATAATGTTGAAAATGTAATAGAAACCATCCCATAGCCTTGTATTGCAAACGAAATCAACATACTGTAGGCACTTATAATGTTAACTATAACCATATAACGGTATTTTTTCAATGCAGCTTCATTTATATAATGGCTGATATAAACACTCATCAGTACGTATAAAGTATGAGTTATCCATCCGGTAAATGCAAAATGGGAATGTGCATGTTGCAAATGTTTCTGATCAAAAAATGGAAATTCAAATCCAATTTTATAACGCATTAAGGCGCCAATTAATGCTACAATTAATAAGTTGATTACAGAAAGGCTGATAAAGGGCTTAGTTTGAAACTTCATGTCAAAATATCGTTGGCTGAAACCTATAATTACTGTAAATGCCGAAAGTGGAATTATTATTTTTATAAGACAATTACCAGCCTAAATATTGTATTAAAAATTGAGCGGCAAATTAAAGAGTCGTATGTCTTTAATTAGGTGATTAATATCAGTTTTTTGATTTAGCTTTCTAAAATATTGATTGTCATAGTTTGTTTTAAGTACTCCAGCTACAATTAAGATTAAAAATGAAATCATGGTTTTTATTGTATAAAAGAATTGTTTCATTTGCAGCCTATTTAGACACATTCTAAATAATAAATTCACTTAATATACTCATAATTAAGGTCTTCGGCCCTATTAATATTCAATTTCAAAATGAATACAATTAATAAATACCCATTTTACTTTATAATTATTTTATTCTGTATAATAATTTCTTCATCCTATGGGCAGGTTTTAACAGCTGAAGATTCTCTGCAGGCTGGTTTGGAAGCCAACGGTAAAAATACCTTTATATCGGGCTATGGTGAGGTAAAATATTTTAACGATATAAAGAATGAAAAAGCAACTATAAATTTAACTCGTGCTGTATTGTTTGTTGGTCACCGGTTTAACAGCAAAATTTCTCTTTTCAGTGAGCTTGAAATCGAAGATGCTAAATTAGAAGGTGGAGAGCCGGGAGGTGAACTGGCCTTTGAACAACTTTTTTTGAAATTTAATATAACAAGAGATGCTTATATAACTGCAGGTTTATTTACACCACGCATCGGAATTATTAATGAAAATCATTTACCGGTAAGCTATAATGGCAATGACCGGCCTGTAGTTGAGAAATTGGTTATTCCGGCAACCTGGCGCGAATTAGGCATTTCCCTTTACGGGAGTATTACCAGCGTGCAAGGTTTGAATTATTCAATAGGAATTATGAATGGGCTAAATGCAGAGGGATTTGAAAACGGTTCAGGAATACGCCATGGCAGGTATGAGGGAAGTAATGCCTCAGCCTCTAATATTGCAATTACAGGTTCTTTACTTTATTATTTTAAAGATTTCCGCTTTCAGGTATCAGGCTATTATGGTGGATCATCAGGACTAACTAACCAGGAAGCTGATAGCCTGCAGCTTAAATCAGGAGCTTTTGGAACTCCGGTAGCTTTAGGGGAAGCTAATGCGCAATATAATCACAGTGGCATAAGCGTTAGGACACTGTTTACAGCAGTATCAATACCACAGGCGTTTGAAATTAATCGTGCTTATGATAACAATACTCCTGAAATGATGCTTGGCGGCTATATCGAAGCCGGATACAATATCCTTTATGCATTCAATAAGTCAACTACAAAAAATCTAACGTACTTTATACGTTATGAAAGCCTGGATTTGAATTATAAATTACCTGAAAATGGTATTACTAATGGACTAAATAAACAGCAATACATAACTACAGGATTAACTTATCAGCCTGCCCGTGGAGTTGTAATAAAGGCCGACTATCAGTTTAAGAAAACCGGCAATCCTAACCCGGCACTTGTTGTTAATCCTAATCCAACAGGTTCGTCATATAATAATCCAACAAGTTATATTAACATTGGACTGGGCTATAGCTTTTAATAGATGCAAACCAGGAGAAAATTTATAAAAAAAAGCTGCTCAGGATGCCTTGGTATGTTTGCGCTTGGTTTAGGGATATCTTCTGCAATGAGCTCATGTGGAACAGCTATGGGTGTATATAAGGTTAATCCTGAGAACAACCAATTAAAAGTACCGGTTACATCATTTTCACCCGGGCAGAAGATGATTATTGTAAGAAGCCCTTCGCTGCAATATGATGTTTTGCTTTTGAAATTAGCTAGCGCTGATTACAGGGCAATATATATGCGATGTACACACCGTGATAATCCGCTAACTGTTAATGATAAAGGAATTTATTGTACAGAACATGGAAGTGCTTTCGATCTGCAAGGTAATGTTACACGCGAACCTGCGCTTCAGCCACTGAAAAAATTTGAGACTACTGTTGAAAGTGAAAACATTATAATTTTTATTAGTTAGCAAGTAAAATCAAAAATTAATTTTTCAATGAAATTCAGTAAAAGCAAATTCAGAAAATATCAGTTTGCTGATTAATGCACTTTCATATTCTTCATAATTTTAGTTGCAAAAATAAAGTCGTTTAATTCCTTGTTCTCAACTTGTAATAACTCGGTATTTGTTCCCTGCCACGCAAGATTGCCTTTATGCAGAAATACAATCCTGTCACCAATTTCCATTACTGAATTCATATCATGAGTATTTACAATTGTAGTCATATCATACTCTTCAGTAATATCTTTAATCAGGTTATCAATTACCAGTGAAGTAACAGGGTCTAAACCTGAATTGGGTTCATCGCAGAATAAGTATTTAGGATTATTAGAAATAGCACGTGCTATAGCCACACGTTTTTTCATTCCTCCGCTTATTTCTGAAGGAAAGAGCTTATTTACATTTTCAAGATTAACACGTTTAAGGCATTCATTAGCCCTCGCTCTTCGGTCAATAAAACTCATGCTGGTAAACATGGTCAATGGGAAGATTACATTTTGTTCCACTGTAAGTGAATCAAATAATGCACCGCCCTGGAATAGCATCCCGATATCTTGTCTAACCTCTTTTTTCTCAATTTTATTCATGTGTAAAAAATCGCGCCCATCAAAAAGCACCGTTCCCGAATCAGGTGTTAGCAGGCCAACAATACATTTTTGAAAAACAGTTTTACCTGAACCGCTTCCGCCAATTATTAAATTGATTTTACCTTTTTCGAAAGTGCACGAAACATCATTTAGCACCGTTTTATGCTCAAAGCTTTTTTGCAGATTTTTTACTTCTATCATGATCAGGCAAGAAATAACATGGTAAGAATATAATCGAAAATAAGAATGAGAATATTACTGTATACAACAGCTTTAGTACTTGATTGACCTACTTCCAGCGATCCACCTTGTGTAAAATAACCGTGATAGGCCGAAACGGTTGTTATAATATAAGCAAATACAACAGTTTTTACCATGGCAAAAGTTACATTAAATGGAAGAAAACCGTTCTGCAATCCTGCCAGGTAATCGTTAGATGGTACAACCCCTGTTAAATCCCCTGCAATCCATCCGCCAAATATTCCCATAAACATGGAGAGTATTACGACAAAGGGCAAAATCAGAACTGCGGCAAATAGCTTTGGCAATACCAGATAGCCTGAAGAATTAATACCCATAATTTCCAGGGCGTCAATTTGTTCAGTAACCCGCATAGTGCCTATTTCAGAAGAAATGCTTGATCCGATTTTTCCGGCAAGAACCATCATAATAACTGTAGGGCTAAACTCAATAATGATGGAGTCGCGAGCAACAATACCTATTGCACTAAGCGGAACAGCTGGGTTAATAATGTTATAGGCGCTTTGAATAGTAATAACTGCCCCCATAAAAATGGAGTTGATGGCTACTATAACCAGTGAGCCAAACCCCATCGACTCCATTTCTATAGCGAGTTGTTTAAGGTAAACCTTCCATTTCTCAGGCCTTATAAACAAGCCTTTCATGAAAATCCAGTAGCGCCCTATTTCAAAAATATGATTCAAATTGAAAATTAGCTGTAATTTTGTGTGCTAAAATACATTTACAAAATTGTTAGCAACATATTTTATAAAAGATTAATGCAGATTTTAAGAACATTAAATAAATCATTTTTTTTGTTTATCTTAGTAATTGCATCAATAAGCAGTGGCTGCGGGTTGTTTAAGAAGAAGTGCGATTGCCCCAAATTTGGTAAGACAACAGAAATGCAGACTCAGAAACGTAGTATTTAACATATAAAAGTATAGATAGCTACTATGGAATCATTAAGTAAAAACTGGATTACAGAAAAGCATGTTGATTTTGAATACAAAAAGTATGTATTGCTGGCTTATTTACAGCATGTAAGCAAAAATTTTGATGAGTCGAAATTGTATCCGCACCTTAATGAACTTATTGCCCATTACAAAAATGTAGTGGAGTTGCGAGATAACAAAAAGACCCTTTACGACAGCTTTACCGAGCGTTTACTTGGGGCCGACTTAAAAGATTTTAAACTCTTATACGAAAAAATTCTGCACGATGATGAACTGATGCAGGAGCTTGAAACAATAATCAGTTTTTCTATTCCTCAATTTGAAAAATACATGCAGGAAGGAAAGAAGATCTATGATTTTATTGAGTCGCAGATATGTGTTCAGCCCGTAGGAATAATGCCTTTAAACGCAATGGAAGGGTACTTGTTTTTGCGTAATGGAAATGAGCGTGAAATGAGAGTGTACAATTACCAGATTACAATATTTCAATCTCCCGATGAAAAATACCGTGGAATTTATACCATGTACCTGGCAAGTTTTGAAAAAAATCTGAGTAATACATACGAGGGGATAAAGCAGGAGTTGATTCGATACAACCGTGCCCTCCCTAATCCGGCAACTTATGTTTTCGAAACAGATTTACAGTTGCCTGTTGAGCCAACCTACTTGCCTATAGCAAAAAGAATGTTGGTGAAATATGTTGCTAATCAAATTTAGCCTGATCATTAAATTTCAAATAAATTTTGTTTTTTTACCGCTATTGCTATGTTTGTATCACATAATTATTTGATTCTGGTTATTTAAATAATGTATTTACAGTTGGTAATGATTCAAGTTATCACTCCTTATTAAAAAGCAACAATCATTATTACTGAAGTTTTATCAAACGGT
>JBGARN010000121.1:0-11790 GCA_044230205.1 Bacteroidia bacterium | reverse complement strand
ACAAACCAAACTTACTTTCGAACTTCTTGCCGGTGTTGAAAACAGTGTTTCACAGGTATTGGCTTACCTTGATAGTGCAGGAATTATGGATAGTACTGTAATAATTCTTATGAGCGATAACGGTTACCTGAGTGGAGAACATTTTCTTACAGCAAAAGAATTGGCCTATGAAGAATCAATACGCATACCCTTGTTTATAAGGTACCCCGCCTGGTTTTCAGCCAATACAGTAATTAACAACCAAATGGCACTCAATCTGGATATAGCACCCACAATATTAGATGCTGCAGGAGTTCCAAACATATACAACATGCCAGGGAAGTCACTTCGTAATTTATACAGTGGAGCTGCAACCCGTAACCTATTTTATTACCAGTTTAATGCCAAAGCCGGTGAGCCTTTTATCAGAGCTGTAAGGTCTGATCAATACAAATATGTAAAGAGCTATTGTACAAGCAGTGTTGAGGAGTTTTTTGATTTAACAGTTGACCCGCAAGAAAACATTAATCAAATTAATAACAGTACTTATGCTTCTTTAATTCAACAATACAGGCTGGCGCTTGATTCATTCATGCTGGCTTATAACGATACACAACCTGATACACTTATGTCTTGTATTCTTGCAAATACGATTGTAAACATTAGTGCATCAGGACCCCTAACATTTTGTAATGGCAAGTCAGTTACATTAACTGCTAATGTAACTTCAGGCACCTACACTTACCAATGGAAGAAGAATGGTGTCAACATCAGTAATGCAACAGGTGCATCAATTTCAGTAACCACAGCGGGAACTTACTCTGTTCTGATTACAAACAACACAGGATGTACAACAATTTCGGCACCAGTTCAGGTAACGTTAAATAATTTGCCTGGTGCTGGTATATCATATTCCGGTTCGACTGCTTTTTGCACCGGGGATAGTATTGTTTTAAGTGCACCTGCAGGTAGTAACTATTCCTATCAGTGGTTAAAATATGGTAACCCGATAGCTAATGCTACAGGAATAACTTATGCAGCCAAAAGTACCGGTAAATACAAGGTAACTGTAACAAACAATGTAAGTGGATGTTCAAAAACAACTGGTACCGCTACGTCCATAACCGTCAACGGTAAACCTGCAGCCACAATTTCACCATCAGGCACTGCAAATATATGCCTGGGGGCATCTCTAATTTTATCGGCTAATACAGGAAGTAACTTAACTTATCAGTGGCTACGTAACAATTCAATTATCAGTGGAGCTACATCTGCAAACTATTCTGCAAACCAGGCAGGTACTTACAATGTAAGAGTTTACAGTAACAGTGGTTGCAGCAAATTATCCCCAACCACAACTGTTAATTTAATTTCATGTAAAAACGGAATTACTAATTCTGATAAACAGGTAAAGATTTATCCAAATCCATCAAAGGGTGATTTTACATTTGACTTTAGCAGCCTGAACCAGTTAACCACTGTTACCATATATGATGTTACCGGAAGATCAGTACATAAATTTACTACTGATGAACAAGTCTATCATCTGGAAGGAAGTATTATAAAAGCTGGAGCATACACGGTTGAAGTTTCCAGTAAGGATGAAAAACAATTTTACCAGCTGGTCAAATTGAATGACAATTAAATATCCAAGATCATTTCTGAATACCCTTGGCATAGTAGTTAATTGAAGGAGTTAATGTAACTTTTAAATTATCAGTATATAAATTACTGCTATCCCTGTGCCATATAAATGCTTTAACCGTTTCGCTGCCATCAAACCAAGTAGGGATATCACTCGAAAGAAAAACTTCCGACCATTGCTGCTGCTTTTGCCAGAATTTAAGAGCACTGCTTAGCCATACATAAGACGAGTCGTTTTTCATAATTGCAAGTACTAAATGTGAATCAGTAATTTTTACAGGAGAGTAAAACTCAGTTACCAAATTAAGTGTTGCTCCTTTGCGATAATTCATATCCGACAATTTTTTTTCAAAGCCCGGGCCATATTCAAATTTGGTCAATTCACAATAGTTCGCTTGATCTAAAAGTGTGTCATATCGTATATAAAGAGTATCGTTATTGAATAATGGTTGATTATACTCATGAATAAATTTATACCAGTTGTCCTGCAATGTTGAATTCGTAACTGGCGTTTTGGAATAAACATAGAAGCCTGAATTAAACATATCCTTGCTAAAAACCGAAAAAGGGAAAAAAGCCTGTATTACCTGCCGTACCTGAGGTGGATTAGACATATTAGTAAAGCAATAAATCATATATGGCTTATTCGCTGTTGAAGCTAATTTATAGAATGAAGCACAAGATGAATCATCAGCCACCTTATACATTTCAAACTGCAAAGGGTGATTTAATTTATTAAAATAGTAATTCATATAATCAGCGTGCTGAACATTAGCAACCATCACCGTATTTTCCTGTCCAAGTTTTTCCTGCCAGTTAACAGACAAATCAGCTATTTGCTTGAATTCACCAAAGTGATAAGTTGAATAATATTTCTTTTGAACAACTGTGTTATATGCCAATAGTAATGAGAACGAAATAATCGGAATATATGTCTTGGCATTGAAAACATCGGGCATAAATGAAAACGCAAACAACAATAGAAAAGGAAATGCGAATAACATACCCGGCATTTGCAAAACCGGATTTCTTTCAACTGAATAAACATATGCAATGAGGAAAGGCAATACATAAAACAATACTGACAATAGATGAAACTTTGTAAATGATATCTGCTTCCAAAAAATAAAAAGGCTTGCAACCATAATAGATAACACCAAGATATAAATCATGTTATCATTAAAGAAACTTTTAAAATAGATGAAAAATGTATCCCCATCAGGCTTTGGCAACCAGCCACCTTGCCCGCCCACGCCACCTTGTGATAACTGAGAAAGAAAAATCTGAAAATGAGGAATAAACAAAACCAGAATTGCAGCGTTTAGAAAAATATAGTTCCGCAGTTTTGATTTTCCTATAATGAATATGCCAGTAATACCAATTATTCCAACTGTCATTAATGCGAAGTAATGCAGGTACAGACAAGCAGCACCTGCTATTACATAAATAATGGAATAGAGTTTCTTATTACTAATGCTGTTATCAATTATAAATAACCTGCTCCAGCAATAAGTAAACACCAGTGTGCTTAACAGACCCGGAGTATACATTCTTATTAATTGACTGTAGAGTAATGGAAACTGAAGTGCAGCAAGTGCAGCTGCTGCAAACAATGCTGTGTTTTTGTTAAACCAAATCACACCGGTTTTATAAAGCATAAAAACCGAAAGTATTCCTGCTAAAGCTATTGGTAAGCGAATTATCCAAACATCATCACCAAAAAATTTTATCCAGTAAAAAATAAATACCTGCATCCCTGCAGGATGAACATCAGGTTTAACCCCGAGGTTAATCAGGTCGCTGAATGATGAATAATGCGTACGTGCCAGCATGCTTAACTCGTCATTCATCAAACTCATTCCTGACAAATTATAAAATCGGAGTGCAGCTGCAACAGTTAGAATAAATGCAAGAAAGTATTCCGGCTTAACTTGAAGTTGCTTCATTGAAATTATTACCTGAGCGAGTTACGCTGCCTTACTGCTTCATATAATACAACTGCGGCCGATACAGAAACATTTAATGAGTCAACAAGTCCTGTCATTGGAATTCTTACTCTTTCATCAGCCAATTTTAAATACTCACCTGAAATTCCATTTTCCTCTGAACCCATTATAATGGCTAATGGTTCAGTAAATGTTAATGAATAAATATTCTTTTCCGTTTTTTCTGTACAGGCAAAAATCTTTAACCCTGCTTCTTTTAGTTGTTTAATTACCTGCTTCAAATCATGTTCTCGGCAAACAGGGATTTTGTGCAAAGCTCCTGCAGATGTTTTAACAGCATCCTCATTCAGCTGTGCTGACCCTCTGCTAGGTACAATTATGGCATGTACACCGGCACAAGCTGCAGTTCGAGCAATTGCTCCAAAGTTTCTGACATCAGTAACCCTGTCGAGAATCAACACTAATGGATCTTCGCCTTTTTCAAATGCCTGCTGCACAATTTCAGCTGTATTTTGAAAATCTACTTCAGAAATAAATGCAACAACTCCCTGGTGATTTTTGCTTGTAATTTTATTGAGCTTAACTGCAGGAACATGCTGGTAAATGAGATTGTGTTCTTTCAGTTTTTGCTTTAACTGCTGCATCAACGGATTACTTATACCAACTTGTATAAGTACTTTATCCGGTTCTTTACCGGCATCCAATGCTTCAATAACCGACCTGATGCCGTATATAAAATTACTTGTCATTCCGCTTAGCCGATAATTTTTTAATTATCATTTTGTGTATTCGTCAAATACTAATCGCCAAAAACCCTGCCCTGCCTCCATGTATTTACTGCGCTGTACCATGGCAATTCATAAAGCTGCGAACGTATTAAAATATAATCATTCTCAGTAAATGGATTAAACATCTTCTGAAATTCAAAATTCAATGACCCCACTCCTTCTATATTACTATACGTCCACACTTCTTTTTTATCCGAGGTTTCAATCCTTACCGGTTTGCCTAAAATCATGTAAATCAAACCGCGGTCTGTCCGCCATCCTTCCGTATAAGAAGTGAAGCTGATGTTGGCTAATTCCATACGATTGTAAAATGTACTTATCAGTTTTCTGGCTTTGTCCTTATCTCCGGCCTTTTCAACCCAGAATTTTTCAATAGCAGCTCCCTTGCTTTCAGCATTTATTATGTCATTAAACTCTTTACTAGTGGTAAGATAACGCAAGGGATATACCATATCTTCAGCATAGGCCACCTTGGGAAAATCTTCATTAAATTTAAAAACGGTAAAGCCTGATTTTTTTAAGGTGTCAAATTGAAAATGATATAATCCAGGTTTTGTAAAATTAAAAACAGCATTGCGATTAAGTGCAGATGTAAATGTGCTATCAGCTATATAACTGAAAAGCTCAGCATTGTAATTAGAATGCGGTGGCGGAGCAAGAGATGCCTTATTTTCAAAATACCTTACATATACTTCCTGCGGCTGATTTTCGCTTGTAAAAACATAAAATGAATCTCTTGAAGTTACCACAGGTGTAAAGTAAGGAAAGTCACTACCTACCGGCATCATTAACATTGAATACTGGTTTTGATTGTTGTTGGAACTGCAACTAAGATAGCTTGTTGAGGTAATCATCCTGTTGAGATCTTTTACATTAAACTTCATTACATATCGTTGCAGTGCTGGTTTCCTGAAATTAAGCTGCGCCATCAGATACCGCGATGGATCATCATCAATTTTTGACTGAAAAAAAGTCAATGAAGTGCTATCAACCATGGTCTTTGATCCATAAGATGGATAAATAAATAATTCAATCCTTACATATGAAAAGAACTGGTCTGAATCTTTTTTATGCAATAATTCAGAGGTGTATATTTTTATATATGCTGTTGAACTGTCAGCACTATAATTATAAACAAGAATTTTAGGGTTGATAGAGTAAGTTTTTTCGTCATTTTTTCCTTTCTTGTTTTGCGCATACGAAGGGTTGACAGCTAATAAAAACAATGCTGTACAGATAAGATAAAACTGATACTTAAACGTAAACCTAAAAACCCTATTTATAAATTGCATTGATATTCTGATTAAAAATAATTGATAATTCCGAAATGGATTTTTGCTGCACGAATATAAATTGGATTATCGAATTGCTTACCGAGTGCATAATTAAACGAAAAAATACCAAGCTTTGATTCAAATGAGAGTCCGGCACCAAATCCTAACGGATGATCCGATATCAATGATTCAGGCACTCTGTTTTCATAGTAGGCTGCATTAAAAAAAGCCAGCAGGTAAGAGCCCTGATCAAGAATAAACCGGTATTCAGCTTTTCCTATTACATACTGTGATGCCTGTATGGATTGTTCATCAAAGCCACGCAAAGATTTTAAGCCGCCAATAAGAAACAATTCATTAATAAAGATCTTTTTATTAATTAATCCTCCACCGCTTGCCCCGATATTTAAAACATGTCTGCCGCCTAGTTGAAAATAGGTGTTCAATTCTATAACACCTTTGTACTGGGCAGTTTTTAAATCAACAGAATCATACAGGGTTTCATCAAGTTTGCTGTTCTTTTCAATAGTCCGTGTGCCTGCTCCAGCTGTGGCCTCTATAGCATAACCTCTGCGGGGATTGTATCTATAATCCAGTTGTTCTTTTTTATACCCTAAACCAAATGTCTGCTTTTTTATATCAGCATAAGGTGGTAATGAAGTGCTGTTTTCCAGGCCTTTTGTGCTAAGCAGGCTGGATCGTTCTGATTCAACAAAAAACTTGATGTAATTTCCACCGGAAACGAAATAGTTAATGCCTACATTACCTTTTACATCAAGATAGGTAGTATCCTGCTTGTGAATATTCAATCCTGCATCGATACCAAATGGGCTTTTAAAAAGAAATGGATAAACAAACCTTATATTAAGATCCTGAGTTTTAGCTTTCGCCTGCTGCCAATGAAAATCAATCAGCTCAGCATGAGCAAACGAGTTTTGGAGCCTTAGCCTAACCTCACCTGTAAGCGTTGTTTTACCTCCTTTATTGTCTGCCGGTAGTACTCCTATTATTCCATCTACCTGGCTTGACTTTTTATCGCTTAAATACAGTACCAGGTAACAACCGCCTTGCGTAAAAACAACTTTAAGTGGTTTATCTTCTTTCACAAAATTGATTTCTCGGATCCGTAAAGGCACTTTTTTGATAAGGCTTTCATTATAGGGGTCGCCTGGTGAAAGATACAGGTAGTTGTACAGAATCACTTTCGATATTTTTGCATTACCTTCAACTATAATGCTGTCAATTCGTACCATCAGATTCAGCTGCACATCAAGTGTAGCTGCAATGGTATTTTCAGCAATAACAACATTGCTTAGCTGAGAAGATGCATAAGGGTAACCATTATTTTCACAATAGGTAAGTATATTTTTATGAAGAGCTGCCAGTTGTGAAGGAGTAAAAATCTTGCGTGCATAGCTTTGAGGCGAAGCCAGTCTTGCTATATGTTCGCTTGCGCTATCGGGTTCGAGTTTAGCCCACCGGTATATGTTACCGGGATAAATATACGCAGTGATGGTACTGTCAACTTGAACGATGGAATCTGCAGATGCTGTAAGATAACCTTGCTCATTCAGTTTTAATATGCATGCCTGAATAATTTTATATGCAGTGGCTGAGTCAGTTTGCTTTACAATTGCATTTTTACGCAGGTAATCATCAATTATTTTTTGCTCGGCTCTTCCATTAACATTAACCATCAAACTGAAACGCTGCTGTGCATATCCGTTTAAACTCACACATGTAAGAACAACTGTGCATATTACCAGTATGATTTTTTTAAATGTTGTTCCGCTATTGAGTTTTAAAGCTGACATTTCAATTTAACGACCAGTTTATTGGTTGTTTACCTTCCCTTATCAAAATATTATTGGTTTTTGAAAAATGCTTGCAGCCATAAAAGCCGGTATGTACCGAAAAAGGTGATGGATGTGGAGCAGTGAGCACAAAATGTTTATGTGTATCTATCAGGTTTAGTTTTTGCTGAGCATATTTTCCCCAAAGAATAAAAACAAGACCATTTCTCTTTTCACTCAACTCCCTTATAACTGCATCCGTAAATTGTTCCCAACCATGTTTCTGATGCGAACCAGGGCTGTTTTCGCGAACAGTTAAAATAGCATTAAGTAAAAAAACACCTTGTTGACACCAAGGTTCAAGGTTTCCACTAGACGGTATAGGAATTTGCAAATCGCTATTAAGTTCTTTAAAAATATTCTGTAACGAAGGCGGGAAATCAATTCCATCATTAACTGAAAAACACAATCCATTTGCCTGGCCTCGCCCATGATACGGATCCTGGCCTAGGATTACTGCTTTTACCTTATTAAATGGAACAAGTTCAAATGCTGCAAATATCCTGTTACCAGGTGGAAAAATAATACTGCCATTTGATTTTTCTGACTTAAGAAAATTGCGCAGTTGGAGAAAGTAATCCTTTTCAAACTCCTCTTTTAAAACTTCTTTCCAGGATTCCTCTATCTGAACATTTACTGCCATTCTGCTGTTTGTTTGAGGTAAAAGTATAATAATATGAAAATGTAATTACCTGATAATTTATTTTCAAGCTTTAACGAATGTTATATTCAATTGATTGCATAAATCAACAATAAAAAAACCGGTTATATAGAGTACATAACCGGTTCAGATTTGTTGTATTATAGTAATTACCTGATAAGTTTTTTAAGAGCATCTTCAAGATTACTGCCCCTCAATCCTTGCCCTACAATTATTCCATTTTCATCAATCAGCCAGTTGGTTGGAATTGAGTTAACACCATACATCTGGGCTGCACCAGAATTCCATCCCTGCAAATCACTTACATGCGCAGGCCATGCTAATCCATCTGCTTTGATAGCTTCCACCCATTTATCTTTACTCTGGTCAAGCGATACACTGTAAACTGTAAAGCCCTTTGCCTTGCCGAACTTTGTGTCTTTGTATTTGTTATAAGCGGCCACAACATTAGGATTTTCCATACGGCATGGGCGGCACCATGAAGCCCAAAAATCCAACAGGACTACCTTGCCCTTTAATGATGATAATGAAATTAATTTGCCATCAGGCGATTTAAATTTCAGGTCAATGGCTTTATTTCCGATTTGTGTTCCGGTTACTGAACCTGCACCTTGTGCAAACAGTTCTGTCGCACAAATAGCTCCAATAAATAATAGAATGATTACTTTTCTCATATGTGTTTTAGAATTTTTAAATGATATGCAAATGTATTTTTAAATTACCTGAAAAATATGAAATTGTTATAAAGAATCAATTTAGACCTGTTATCCGTACTCCAGAAACGAAATAAAAAAGCAGCCCCGATAGGGCTGCTCCAAATTAAAACCATTATATCGTCTTAAATCTTCTGTTTTAAAAAAAAATAACAGCATAACGGATTAGAAATAAACTTTGCCCTGCAGGGAATTTTTTATTTACTGGTTATGCTGTTTTTAACGTGATCACTAACCTCTGTCAGAACCACTGCGGACTTTTTTATTCCGATGAGAAAAAACTACCGGCTTATGAACCGGGATGTACTGGAAGCGGTACGATTGCTCGACCGCTTCGGCTAGATTGGTATAGCGTACGGGGATTGAATTGAGTTTTTTCATTATACAAAGTCGCTTTTAATTAAAATGTAAACTGTTCATTTTAACTTACACCAATTCAAAATTTAATTTCATAATCAAAATCAGGAGGAAACTATTGGTGTAATTAAAAACCTTGAAAAGAACGATTCTATCGGATTAATGAACAAACTCTACAGAAATTATAATTGGCGAATGTTCAAAAAACTTAAGTAAATGTACATTATTTATAAGTAAATATCCAAATAAAATTTCATTCTATTCGCTATTTTTTAGTTAATAGATTGATTATAAGAATAATAATTTACAAATGGAGCAGTTTATTGAATTTGTATTGTGCCAGATCCATTATACGAGTGATATTCGCCATTATACATTGCATCTGCACTAACAGGACCCATCTGAAATTTACCTTTAGTAACACA
This sequence comes from Bacteroidia bacterium, assembly GCA_044230205.1. GTDB lineage: Bacteria > Bacteroidota > Bacteroidia > AKYH767-A > OLB10 > JAEUTH01. Next base: position 2,150 of record JBGARN010000121.1, on the reverse strand, counting down.
CCTCAATACATAATAAAAATCTTTCGGGCTTGAATTAACAGAGGTAAACAGGTTGACACGGTCATCTCTGAAATCCTGATGATCGGCTTCGCTCTGATATTTAATCCAGGTCATATCAGGCGACACTCCTATCCTTGGATTTTCAATTTCAAATCCTGCAGGAAGCATATCTGTAATCACCACATTTTCAATATCGGCTTTGGTTAATGCCATAACAGAGATTTTTACCACCACAAGATCATTCTGTTTAAAACTTAAATTAGAAATCAAACTTCCGTTTCGGCTATAAAAGCTCTTTCTCACTTTTATAAAATTATCTTCAGCCTTATAGGAACCATCAGCTGTTAGTCCTTCCGAAGTCCAGAAATAATAGACCTTTCCACTGCCACTTGAAGTAATTTCAATTTTATTGCCATCATTACCTTTAAGGCTAACCTCTGCATCTTTATCACTCATAGATGCAGTTGCTTTGCCATTTATTTTTATGGTTGCGGTAGCAGTATTATTTCTATTCATTCGGGCAATTTTTCCCATAGCCAGAAAAGTGAATACCCTTTCCTGCGTATTCGGGTATTTCTGACGTTTAATTTCCTGTGATACATGCCGGGCCATTATACCCACCTGAGGATTAGAAGGGTCAACTTCAAGCAATGCATTTAAAGCCAAAGCCTCATCGCGTATTGCGCTGTAAAAACTTCCACCTGTAGTTGCAACAGATATTTCTCCTTCAAATTTTTGAGGCAAAAGCTGTTGATAGTTTAATTTGTTTCCGCTCAGTGCGTAAGCTGCAGCTAACAGGTATTTTCCATCAAGGCTCAGCATATCAATATTCGAACGGTAATAATTCATCATGCTAACCTGGGGTTTATTGGCAAGAGCCAGAACATATAAGCTATACGCAACTTCTTTTGGTGCTATTTCTTTACTTAGGTTACTGTTATAATAATACTTTACCGTTTGCTTTACTTTCATTTTTTCAATCATGTAATTATGCATCCTGTTCAATACTTGCTGATCAATATCGAATCCTGCTTTTTTAGCTTCAGCTAAAAAATGTGCGGCATAAACAGTTCCAAACCAGCTTTCATAGCCACCTCCACTCCAATAACATAAAGCACCATTACTCAATTGCATACTTTGCAATTTGGCAATCGCCTGCTGCACATTATAATTTGGATTGGGGTCTTTACTCGCTTTTTTCATGACTGTTTTCGCAAGATCGTAGTAATAAATTTGCGGAAATGCCGAGCTGGTTGTTTGTTCAACGCAACCATACGGATACTGAATTAGGTAAGTAAGGTCATCTGCAAATGCTACTAAAGGCGATCGGCTCACGATTAATTTTCCGGCAACTGTTGAAGGAATAAAATTGCCTGCAGTGCTTAGTACCTTGCTTTCACCCGCATTAAAGTCACCATTACCACTCAACTTTTGCAATGACGAAGGAGGTCTGATAGTAATTTCTGTTTCATCAACAAACTTTTCATTAAGTGCATTAACAGAACAAGTTATTTTTCCGTTACCAATATTATTTGCCGCTGCCACAATAAAATTAACTCGTGCTTCGCTGTTTTCTTTAATGGTAACATTCTGTGATACCTGATTTACAACCTTAAGCGGCCCGGTAACGCTTACGGTAACGGTTGCAGTTGCCGGTTTCCTGGTGGTATTGGTAAGTGTTACAGGCATCATCACAGTATCGCGTGGAGATGTAAATCTTGGCAACCCGGTATTAATTACTACCGGATCGGCAACTTTCATGTGAACATCTGTACCCGCAAACTTCTGATTATAGTAACTAACTGCCATTATACGCAGGTCGCCATTAAACTGAGGTATATTTATTGTAAATGCTGCATTGCCATTATCATCAGCTTTAATAATTCCACTCCACATAGCTACAAGATTTACCCGCTTGTTAGTAAGCGGATTGACACGCTTTGCCAAATCATAACCTCCACCACCTGTAAGATTATTCTTTAGCATAATTTCAGGAAACATTAGCGGATAAATGTCATATGAATTTACAGCGAGTGCCCTTGATGCGTAAAAATATCCGTATGGGTCAGGTGTTTGAAAATTCTTCAATTGCAAAATACCCTCATCCACTACAGCTATTGTAACAGTGCTGTTTGGTGCTGTTTTAACAC
>JBGARN010000120.1:0-11827 GCA_044230205.1 Bacteroidia bacterium | reverse complement strand
AAATGCAACACTCCAGGCTTCTTCAAGAGATGGAATAACCTCTTTGCCTAAATTTAGTAATTGCTCCTGAACGTGATTAATGATGTCGGAATCGGTATCGTCAAGTAAACTTATTAAAGCCAATACCTCATTCTTATTTAGCGTCATATGGGGTCAATTTGCAGGGGGATTAAACTCGATACCAAAAGTAAGAAATCTATAACATTAAGCCTATAGGTTTGAATGATATTTTTTTTTACATTTAAATTAACAACACCAGGGCGGCTTTTGATTGGATTTAATGGAGCATTTCAAAAATGCCAGCTGCCCCCTGCCCTGTTCCCACACACATGGTTACCATACCATATTTTAGCTTTTTTCTTTTCATTTCACTAAGCAGCTGAACGGTTAGTTTTGCACCGCTACAGCCCAGCGGATGGCCTAATGCAATAGCGCCCCCGTTAACGTTTATAATCTCTTTATTAAGACCAAGAGTTTGTATAACCGCCAAAGATTGAGAGGCAAATGCTTCATTCAATTCAATTAATTGAATCTCGTCCTGTTTTAGTCCACCTTTTTTAAGAGCTTCTGGAATTGCCGCAACCGGACCAATACCCATTATGCGTGGCTCAACCCCTGAAACTGCATAAGAAACAAATCTTGCTATTGGAGTAAGGTTTAGCTCCTTTACCATGGATTCAGACATAACCATAACAAATGCTGCCCCGTCACTCGTTTGAGAACTGTTCCCTGCTGTAACCGTTCCTTTGGCATCAAACACAGGTTTAAGATTTGCCAGTTTATCAATGGTTGTATCTGCACGTGGTCCTTCATCCGTATCAAAAACTAATTCACGTGTCTTACGCTTTTCGTTTTGATCCAAATAAGTTTCATTGATCGGAAAAGGTACTATTTCATCTTTAAAGAATCCCTGTTGAATGGCTGTAGCAGCTTTCATGTTGGACTGGTAGGCAAACTCATCTTGCTGCTCACGACTAACTTTATACTCGCGGGCAACAGCTTCTGCAGTAAGGCCCATATTCCAATAATAATCGGGATGCTCCCTGGCTACTTTTGAATTGGGTACTATTCTCCAACCACCGAATGGTATTGGCGACATACACTCTACTCCGCCAGCAACTATACAATTCGCCATGCCTGAGTGAATTTTTGCTGATGCAATTGCTATGGTTTCCAATCCTGAAGCACAATATCTGTTTACTGTTACACCAGGCACCTTTACAGTGTTTAATCCCATAAGAGCTATCATTCGGCCCATGTTCAGGCCTTGCTCAGCTTCGGGGGTAGCATTGCCTACAATGCAATCATCTATTTGTTCTTTATCCAATGCCGGCACCGTGCTAATCATATGCGACAGCACATGCGCACCTAAATCATCGGGCCGTGTAAAGCGCAAAGTACCGCGTGGGGCCTTGCCAACTGCCGATCGAAAACCAGCTACCAGGTATGCATTCATCTTAATTATTACTTAGTCGTTTGTAATTGAAAAATATTGAACTCAAAGAAATGCAAAAACCCCTCTCAGGTATGAAAGGGGTTTAATTGTTTTATTTCTTAGTTGTATCCGGAGGTACGGGTGTTGGTGCAGGTACCGGTGGTTTTGCAGTACTATCCTTGCCGGCACCAGGAGTTGGGGATGTTCCACCAGGTTTGCTTCCTGAAGGAGTTTTCCCTCCTGCTTTTTTTGCAGCTTCAGCCTTCTTCTTCTCTTCAGCTGCCTTCTGATCTGCAATGGCTTTCATATCCACACCATTCTTAAAGGTGATTGATTGCACAAGGTTGCCCTTTCTGTCATAATATTTCCACTCTCCCTCACGTAAGCCTCGCTTATAGGTACCCTCCCACTGCGTGCTGCCATCACTATAATATTTAGTCCATTTCTCCTCCTTTTTACCGGCAATATATTGCCCCTCAACAGATACCTGGCCTGAATAATAGTATTTCTTATAATCACCTTCTTTAACGCCATATTGGTAAGCAGTTTCCTCCATTACTTTTTCATATGGATAGTAGGTGCGAGTTACGCCATGGCGCTGGTTGTTGAGATATTCAACTTCTCCCATCAACTGCCCGCCTGAATTAAAAGTCATCCACAAACCTTGTTTCTGCCCCATTTCATCGGTAACGTTACGGTGCTTTTTACCTTTACCGGTAGCATACTTTGGGCGTTCTTCTATCTGGGCTAAAACAAAAGCAGGAATAAGAAATAAGATAATTGTTAGTAGTTTTAATTTCATGCAGGATTTATTTAATGTAAATGAAGATCGTTGCGGACAAATTTACCATCGTACTTGAATTGGTCAAATTTATATTTTAATGATTATAAACAAGTGAATTTTCTTTGACTCTTTCATTTTTTATTAACGTAGAACTAAGACAGATGCAGTCAGCAGGTCAATTATCAAATTATTTGAGGATAAGCAATGTTTATTAAAAGTTTCAAGTTTGCTGAATTTTGTCAATTAAATTAATTTCAATTACCTAAGGTTTACTTTTATGATAATATCAATTTCTCAATATTTTGCCACTGGTCAGAATGCTCTTAATCCGCTCAAGCGTTTTGCGCATTCCACATAAAGAAAGAAAGGCCTCCCGTTCCAGATCGAGCAAATATTGTTCACTAACCAGGGTCGGGGCTGATAAATCGCCACCGCATAACACATAACCAAGTTTTTCTGAAATAACCTTATCATGTTCGCTCATATAATTTCCACTATACATAGCATTAGCACCTGCATATACTACTCCCAGAGCTGAATTGCCCAACACTCTTATATTTTTACGTGCCACTGGTTGAACATAACCTGCATCACTTAGCGCAAGGCATGCCTTTTTTGCATCGCTTATTAAGCGGTTTAAATTCATTGTTATTGCATCCCTTCCATTACGCAAAATACCAAGGTCGAATGCCTCGGCAGCCGAAGTGGAAACTTTTGCCTGCGCAATGGTTAGAAACCTGTTTCTGAAGGCATTAATTTCAATATCGCCTTCTTCAATAGAATCAGCCAGTCTTACAGCAAACTCTTTGCTGCCACCTCCACCCGGAATAAGGCCAACTCCAAATTCAACCAAACCAATGTACGTTTCAGCAGCGGCCTGAACATGATCAGCATGAAGACTCATTTCGCATCCACCACCTAATGTTAAAGCATGGGGTGCAACTACTACCGGCACGCTGCTGTAGCGTACGCGCATATTCATTTTCTGAAACATTCTAACGGCCATATCTATCTCATCAAATTCCTGCTCCAAAGCCATCATATATATCAATCCTAAATTGGCACCCGCACTAAAGTTGGTGCCATTGTTTGCAATCACTAAACCTTTAAAATCTTTTTCAGCTATGTCAATTGACTTTAATACTCCCTCAACCACTTCACCTCCAATGGTGTTCATTTTGGTATGAAATTCAAGATTAAGAATGCCATCGCCAATATCTATGAGTGAACACCCGCTATTATTCCATACTGTTTTTGTTCTTAAATTATCTAAAACAATAAACTGCTGTTCGCCTGGCACAACTTCATAAGCATTATGGCCCTGGTTATAAAAGTACCGTAATCCATTTTCGATTTTATAAAACCGATTTACACCTGATTGTAACATATTACTTACCCAGGATGCAACAGGCATTCCGGCAGCATTTATAGCCTGAATAGTTTCTTCTGCACCAACAGCATCCCAAAGTTCAAATGGCCCCATCTCCCAGCCAAAACCAGCTTTTAAAGCATCATCAACACGATAAAGCTCATCGGCTATTTCAGGAACATGATTGGATACATAACTAAATAATGAAATGAATGAACTACGATAAAACTCACCTGATTTATCCTTGGCATCCCACATCAGCTTGATTCTGTCGCTTAGTTTATCTCTGTTCTTTAATTGATCCAGTAATGGAAGCTTAGCTTTAACCTGTGATCTATACGTTAAGCTAACAAGGTCGAGAGCCAGAATTTCAGACTTACCATTCTCACCTTTCGTTTTCTTATAAAAACCCTGCTTGGTTTTATCTCCCAACCATTTGTTATCAATCATGGTTTTAATGAATGCAGGCAACTGAAAGCAACTGCGTTCATTTTCACCTACATCATTATAAAGGTTATTGGCAACATGAACCAGCGTATCCAGGCCAACAACATCGCATGTTCTGAAAGTAGCTGACTTCGGCCTTCCCAAAACCGGCCCTGTAAGCTTATCAATTTCCTCAACTGTTAATCCCATTGATTGTACCTTATGGAACAAATCCATTATTGAAAAAACTCCAATCCGGTTTGCAATAAATGCAGGTGTGTCTTTACATAGCACAGTGGTTTTACCTAGCATATGGTCACCAAACCTCATCAGGAATTCAACAACTTCATTAGATGTATACGCAGTTGGAATTACTTCGAGTAAGCGCAGGTAACGTGGCGGGTTAAAAAAATGAGTGCCGCAAAAATGAGCCTTAAAATCATCACTGCGGCCTTCTGTCATTTTTAGAATTGGAATTCCGGAAGTGTTTGATGTAACGATTGTACCCTTGGTGCGATTTTGTTCTACCTGTTCAAATACTTTTTTCTTAATATCAAGATTTTCAATAACAACTTCTATAATCCAATCGCATGACGTAATATCCTTCATGTTATCACTAAAATTACCAGTAGTGATGTTGGAAGCATATTGCTTTTTATAAAGAGGCGATGGATTAGATTTTATAGCTGCTTCTAAAGCATCATTTACTATCCTGTTACGATTCCGGCTTGACTGCCCATTTTGACCTGATAAACTTTCTGATTCATTCAAATCTTTGGGCACGATATCGAGTAATAAAACACTCAAGCCAATATTTGCAAAATGGCATGCTATCCGGCTGCCCATTACTCCTGAACCTAATACGGCAACCTTTTTAATAATGCGATTCATAATAGGGGAAAATTTTGGCTAATGTAATTTTTTATGATTATGTATTCAGAGAAAAGTGCCAATGATATTTACATCAACGATCCATCATTCTGTAAAATATTTTATTCGCCTGCAAAACTTCAATTGATTGGGAGCAATTAAATCTAAAAATAGTATTCCCTCATATATTTTACAACTTAAATTATAAATCAATTGGCAGGTAAGTAAATTTTTGATTTTTTTCGCAAGACCTTCTTGCAAAACAATTAATATGGAACGAGAAAAATTCTATGAACGATTTCACAGCAACGAACGGGTTGCATTTTTTAGCGATGGTGTTTTTGCTATCGTGGTTACATTATTAGTGCTCGAACTTAAAGTTCCTGAAATTCATGATGAGTATTCAAGCCGTGAATTATTTCATGAACTATGGCAGATGAAACATAAGTTTATGAGCTTTGCACTAAGTTTCTTATTTACGGTAAATCTCTGGTTCAGCCATAACCAGTTTTTTAAAACCCTTGCGCGTATTGACAATGTTTTACTTTGGCTGAACAACCTATTATTGTTAAGCATATGTTTTATTCCTTATCCGACATCGCTTATTGGTGATTACCCGCACAACAGTGCAGGTGTGATAATATTTGGTATTAATTGGCTTATCGTTCCATTGTTATTCTACTTAATGGGTACCAGGAGTTTGAAAGCAAAACTTATCTCACAGCATGTTGATATGAAACGATACTTAGAGATTCGCAGAATGATTTTAGTTTTTATACCAGTTGGTTTTGTTCCTCTTATCCTGTCATTTTTCTTTCCTGAAGCTGCATTAGTTATTTACATAATTCTGCTTTTCTGTGGAATTATTTTAGGCGACAGAGTAAAGTTAGTTGAAACGAATTAAAGCTGTTTCTTTAATTGAATTACCTGATAAGTTTTAATCATTGAATTCAATGATTAATATTCAAAATAAAAAAGGTGATTTCTGTGTTTAGAAATCACCTTTCCCAATTAGTAAATTAAGTTTATAGTATTAAAACCTGTCAAGGTTCATCACTTTATTCCATGCTGCAATAAAGTCATTGATGAATTTTTTCTTCGAATCTTTACAAGCATAAACTTCAGCTAGTGCGCGCAACTCTGAATTTGAACCCGGTCTCTGCAGTGAGCACTCCATGCTTCGATCCATCGAAGTTGGTATTCAATACCCGCATACCACCTACCAATACTGTCATTTCAGGGGCAGTTAGCGTAAGCAATTGTGCCTTATCAACTAGCATCTCTTCAGCCTTTGCACTATACTTTGGATTTTTATAATTACGGAAACCATCAGCTTTTGGTTCCAGCGCAGCAAAAGAATCCACATCAGTCTGTTCCTGGAGTGCATCACTTCGCCATGGTGTAAATGGAACTTTAACTTTCTGACCTGCATTGCTTGCAGCTTTTTCAATAGCTGCACATCCGCCTAATACAATCAAATCAGCCATCGAAACCTGTTTGCCTCCGGATTGTGAATTATTAAATTCACTTTGAATTTTTTCTAATGATTTAAGAACAACTGCAAGTTGAGAAGGATTGTTAACAGTCCAGTCTTTCTGTGGAGCCAATCGTATACGCGAGCCGTTAGCACCACCGCGTTTATCTGAACCACGGAATGTTGAAGCTGAAGCCCATGCAGTGGAAACTAACTGTGAAATAGAAAGACCAGATGAGAGAATTTTATTTTTAAGTGAAATTATATCCTCATCATCTATTGGTTTATACGTAACTGGGGGTATAGGATCTTGCCATAACAAAACTTCTTTTGGCACTTCGGGACCAAGGTACCTAGCAATAGGACCCATATCACGATGGGTCAATTTATACCAAGCACGTGCAAAAGCATCAGCAAACTGATCAGGATTATTTAAAAATCGTCTTGATATTTTTTCATATTCAGGATCAAACCGAAGGGATAAATCGGTAGTTAGCATTATCGGTGTATGTCGCTTTGAAGAATCATGGGCATCGGGAACTGTTCCTTCACCCATTCCATTTTTTGGTTTCCACTGATGTGCTCCTGCAGGACTCTTAGTTAATTCCCATTCATAATTAAAAAGGTTCGAAAAGAAGTTATTGCTCCATTGGGTAGGAGTAGTAGTCCATGCACCTTCCAAACCACTGGTAATTGTATCGCCTGCATTTCCTTTTCCGAAGGAGTTTTTCCAACCCATACTTTGCTCTTCAATACTTGCTGCAGCAGGTTCGGGACCTACATATTTATCAGCATCGGCAGCGCCATGAGTTTTACCGAAGGTATGACCACCAGCAATCAATGCAACTGTTTCCTCATCATTCATTGCCATACGGCCGAAGGTTTCACGTATGTCTTTAGCAGCTGCAACCGGGTCAGGATTTCCATTAGGTCCTTGTGGATTAACATAAATCAATCCCATCTGAACAGCCGCTAACGGGTTTTCCAATTCAGTGCGTTCGCCACCTTTGTATCTGTTATCCTCGAGCCACTTGCTTTCTGAACCCCAATACACATCCTCTTCAGGCTCCCAAACATCTTCACGTCCACCTGCAAATCCAAAGGTTTTGAAACCCATTGATTCAAGAGCACAATTTCCTGCCAGGATCATCAGATCAGCCCAGGAGATCTTGTTGCCATATTTCTGTTTTATGGGCCACAACAGTAAACGAGCTTTATCAAGGTTAGCATTATCAGGCCAGCTATTCAGTGGAGCAAATCTCTGTGTGCCTGATCCACCACCACCTCTTCCGTCAGAAATACGATAAGTGCCTGCACTATGCCAGGCCATTCTAATAAAAAACGGACCATAATGCCCATAGTCAGCCGGCCACCACTTTTGCGATTTGGTCATCACTTTTATGATGTCCTTTTTCAACGATTCAAGATTTAGTTTCTTAAACTCTTTAGCATAATTAAACTTTTCTCCCATTGGGTTTGATAGTTCAGAATGCTGTCGAAGTATGTTTAACTTTAATTGATTGGGCCACCAGTCGATGTTGCGCGTTCCACCTCCTGCCATTTGTTTCAACTCACCGCCATGAAACGGGCACTTTGATGCACCGTTTGTTTGAGTTGCAGTTTGATGTTGTGATGCTACGTTTTCCATATTGTATAATTTGAAATTGTTTGTTTATAAAGAGTATGTAATCGTCAATTTAATTTTTCAAAGCTAATATTTAGCAAACAAATAAATATTGACTTTCAAAAAAAATGATTGTTGTTTCCTTTTACTGATAATTCAGAAAAATACACCAACATTAACAATACTTCCTTTTATTAGTTTTAATAACCGGATATCATTCTGCTTAATTTTTAAAGTACAACTAAGATTTCACTGTATAGCATGTATTGATGTAACTATATTATCAAATCCAAAATCAATACTCAATAATTCAACTTATAAAAAAGCTGCTTTATTGAATATCCATTTATTAATTAAAGAACATAAAAAAACCTCTGCAATAAATTGCAGAGGTTTTCTATTTAACCTATAAGGCTACTGTTACTTAGTAACAATCATTTTGCGAACTATTTTCCTGTCTTCAAAGCGTAAGGTGTAGTAGTAAACCCCTGGAGCTAAATTGCTGGTGCTTACTTCAACAACATGTTTGCCTTCTGACATTGAACCATTTACTGGTTGTGCTATAACCTGGCCAACAAGATTGGTAATTTCAATAGTTACTTTTCCTTGCTTAGGCAAGCTGTAACCAATAGTAGTAACGCCATTTGTTGGGTTTGGTAAATTCTGATACAGGTATAACAGGTTAGCATCAACCGTACCAACTGCTGTTACACATGGTGCTGCAATTTCTTTAAAACAAACATCATCAATTGCCCAACCATCAGCGGTATTAGTTTGATCAGATGCAAATCTCCAGCGGAATATTACCTGGCCAGATTGAGTTGCTGTCCAGTTATGACTTGACTGCAACCAACCACCAAACAAACCTGTCCATCCGGCATATGCAGGAGGTCCACCAAATGCAGCAATATAAATTGAGTTATACCAATTCAGATAATCTCCACCCTGTCCTAACTGTATCCATGACTTAGCACTATCAATTGAATATTCAACTGCACCACCATCATTAAACAAATCCATATCTGCATTATGCCAGAAACTTAATTCATAGCATTTGTTGGCTTCAACATTAAATACAGGAGAGAACAATGAAGAATTATCCAGGTTAGGATACTCACTAACCAGGTTAGTTACCCAGCAGTTGGCACCACTATGGCTTCCAATAATATTAGTCTTCACCGGTGTTCCAATTTGCCAGCTGCTTGTTTGAGTATAATCAACAGAATTTAATGCAACCCATTGTGGCCCTGATTCAAAATCAGTACAGTATGGAAAAATTGAAGTTGAATCAAATACGGTGTACTGCATACATGTGGTGTCATCTGCAGTATTTAAGTCAACCGAATCATTTGGTAAACTGGTATAGATGCAGAAAGTATGTAAACCAGGAGCTGCGTTCCAGGGTAATGAGAATTGATGCAATGCACTAACGTTCCAATTAAGCTGACCACCAGGTATAGGATTAATTGTATCGGTAACATGCAGTACTCCGTCAATTTCAAGTGATAACAATACCTTAGTCATTGGCGTTGTTCCTTTATTTATGTAACGACCCATAATATACTGAGGACCCGGAGTAAGAATATTATTTGCCGGATAAACCAAATCAGTAGCAGCAGTAATTGAAATAGGCTTATACAATTGGAAATCATCAATCGAAACTCCATCACCTGTTACACTAAAGTCTGAAGTGAAGATGTACTTAAAGATTACCGGTGCAGGATTTCCGTTAAGGAATACAAGGTCACTGTCTTTAGCAAATTTCCATCCACCTGAATTGCCATCCCAAGCAGGCTTACCGCTTGAATTGATAGTTGCTTTTGTGTACCAGTTTAAACAACTTGTACAACCTACCGAACCAAGTGTATTCCAGGTAGCTCCACCATCAGCTGAATAATCTAAACGTAAACCGTCCCAGTTAGCTTCGCAGTTGGTATTGTACCAAAATGAAACATGTGCATTCACAACGTTTAAGAAATCAAAGAATGGTGAAATCAATTCACAATTGGCCTGGTTGGTATATGCACTATTCAAGTTAACATCCCATGAGTTCGGATTTGAAAATGCTGTATTAGTAGTACCCCAGTTTGGAGTTCCTAACTCCCATTGTGAACCTGAACCTGAAACATTGTTTGTTGTCCAACCATTATTAACTCCATCAAAATTGTCAGTGTAAGTAGGGATTAAGGTAGGAACACCAACCATCTGAACACAAGTTGTGTCATTAAAATTGTCACCGTCACCTGGCATCTCTGTATAAGCGCAAATATCAAAACCTCCGCTTAATGCATTGAATCCTGTAGTGAAGCTAACCTGTGTAGACTGATTTGGTGTAAGTGTAGGATAATAAGTTTGTGTGGCTACCGGAACACCATTTATCGCATAAGTAACCGGAATGGTATCAATATCGGCCGAACCGTAATTCTTAATTGTTACAGTTGGGAAATATAAATTGCCAATTACTAATCCACCTGTTGGGGCATCAATAGAAACTGTACCTGCATCAATTGGAGGTGGAATACGCAAACAGAAATCATCAATACTCATTCCATCACCAGTACTGAACGCAGCAGAACGGAATACAAATTTCAATTGCACCAATCCAATGTTGTTATAGTTTATCATTTGGTAAGCACTTTTCTGCCATCCACCTGATGTGCCATCCCATGCTGGCTCTCCTGAAATAAATATGTTATTTACCGTATACCAGTTAGTAGACAATGGATCGTTTACAAAACCTAATGTTTGCCATAAACCACCATTAACTGAAATATCTAACCGGCAACCATCATTAAATGCCTGGGTATTGCGATTTTGCCAAAAACTCAATTCAGCATTAACTGCAGTACCTAAATCAAAAAACGGAGATAATAATTCAGCATTAGCGTTAGTTGTATAACCGCTGTTAAGGTTAATGTCCCATGCATTTGGTGCTGAATGTGCGCTATTGGTAGCACCCCAGTTTGGAGCACCTAATTCCCATTGTGTACCAGCTGTTAAGGTTATCGGAGTCCAATCTAACGCTGTACCACCTGCATCAAAATTATCACAATAGTTTAATGCTAATACAGGTATTCCTTTGCATTGCTTGCAAATGGTATCATTAGTGTGATCCATATCTGTAGCAAGATCAGTATACGCACATACAGTAAATAGACCCTGAGGAATTGTTATCTGAGGTGGTATTGTTATAAGTGCAACATCATTTGGTGCTAAAGTAGGACCTGTGTATGAGAATGGACCAACAGCAGGGCCACCATTAAATGTATAGTAAACATCAAAAGTACTTTGAGCTGTTGAGCCAAAGTTACGAACTCTTACTGTTACGTCAGAATTCTGCAACGCACCTGAGTTGGTTGTTGGAGTAAGAATAGAATCTACACCAACATCAATAGGTTGAGGAACATGCAAACAGAAATTGTCAATTGAAAAACCATCCCAGATAACTGAGAAGTCGGAAGTAAAAATAAACTGCAACTGAACCAAACCTATGTTATTAAAGGCACTCATGTTATAGGATGACTTCACCCAGTTTCCATTTGTGGTTCCATCCCATGCAGGTAACTGACTTGAATTAATAGATGCATTGGTATACCAGTTTACTCCAGAACCAACTGAACCTAAAACCTGCCATGGATTGGCATTATCAGAATATTCAATACGCACACCGTCCCAGTTGGTTTCGCAATTGCGATTTTGCCAGAAACTCAAATCAACGTTGGCAACTGTTGAAAAGTCGAAATATGGTGAAACAAGTGTTGCTTCTGCTTGATTTTCATAAGCTGTATTCAAATTAATATCCCAGGAATTAGGGTTACTAAATGCAGTACTTGTAGTTCCATATG
>JBGARN010000119.1:0-11831 GCA_044230205.1 Bacteroidia bacterium | reverse complement strand
ATCAGCTGACACCTGCAATAAACTGGAATCAATACCTTAACCTGTTACATGTAAATGGTGCAGCCTACGCCATTGTTGATCATCCAGAGTTTTATAAGACTTTAAACAGCATGTTATCGTCAGTAAAGATTCAGGATTGGAAAACATATCTGAAGTGGAATGTAATCAGTGCACTATCAAGTTCACTGAATAATGCGATGGTTATGGAAGATTTTCATTTTAATGAAGAAATTCTGAAAGGAACCAAAGAAATAAAACCACGCTACAAGCGTGTTCTTGAAATGACTGATAATCTTTTAGGAGAAGCCTTGGGAGAGTTATATTGCCAGAGGAACTTTACTCCTGAAACTAAAGCTCGTGCACTGGAAATGGTAAACAACCTGGGGCAAACATTAAAGGAGCGCATTGAAAAATTAGACTGGATGGATGCTGAAACCAAATCGAAGGCTCAGATCAAACTTGCAGCATTTGTTAAGAAAATAGGATATCCTGATAAATGGCGCGACTATTCCAAACTGGAAATTGACCGTACTTCTTATGCAGGAAATATAATGCGTGCCTCGCAATTTGAATACAACCGTATGGTGGAAAAAATAGGTAAACCAATAGATAAAACTGAATGGGGAATGAGCCCACCAACTGTAAATGCTTATTACAACCCAGGATTTAATGAAATTGTATTCCCGGCAGGGATTTTACAACCACCTTTCTTTAATGCAGCAGCTGATGATGCTATTAATTATGGAGGCATTGGTGCTGTAATAGGCCATGAGATGACCCATGGATTTGACGACCAGGGCAGGCAATATGATGCCGATGGAAATTTGAAAAACTGGTGGTCGACACAGGATAGCGTGAACTTTGTAAACAAATCACAAAAGCTTGTTGATCAGTTTAACAACATATCAGTATTAGATAGTTTACATGTAAATGGTCATTTAACTTTAGGAGAAAATATTGCTGACCTTGGAGGTATTACTATAGCTTATGAGGCATTTAAAAAAACAAAGCAAGGTCAAAGCACTGATAAAATTGATGGATTCACTCCCGATCAGCGCTTTTTTATAGGATGGGCTACCGTATGGAGGCAGAATGTGCGTGATGAAGAAGCACGCAGGCGTTTAATTGTTGACCCACACTCGCCAGGAAAGTTGCGTTGCAATGTTCCGCTTAGCAATATGCCTGAGTTTTATTCAGCTTTTAATATAAAAGAAACCGATCAAATGTGGAGAAAGGAAAGTGACAGAGCCCGAATCTGGTAATAATCCCATATAAAGACTCCCTTTTTTAATAGTTGTAAATTAATGTGGCTGGCCCGAGTAATGAAATAATGATGAAAAATTGCTAAACCTGATTTCAACAACAGTGAAAAAAAGTCCATTAAACTTCAAAAAAAATCCCGCACTAATTAATGCGGGATTTTTTATTATCAAAAATGAGTTGAATTAACCCCTACCTGTACCAGGCTTTACTTCTTCGGGTTTCTGGTCTTTTTTACCAGGATCAACCAGTTTCGGCTTTGTAGTTTTTGGAGGAGCAGAAACTTTCTTACTTAATGCTGCAATAGAATCCTGCATTGCTTTCATTACTGAATCCTGGGCAGCTTTGGCCAATGAATCCTGTTGCATTTTCAAAGCTTCGGCAGCAGCGGCTTCAGCAGCTTGTTGTGCACGGTCCATTGAATCTTTAGCTAATGAATCCTGGATACGGGCTGCTTCAGCAGCTTTTTCTTTTTCACTCGGGCCACAGGCAACTAGTGAAAGCATTCCTGCAACTAATAATAACGAGATTGATTTTTTCATTTTAAATTTTTTTAATGTTTAATGCGGACAAATGTAGTTGAAAATTTAAATTACGCTCAACCCAATTTTAAAATTTAGATGAAGGTAAATTTGATGTTTAATAAATGGTATTAACTTTGCCAACATTAAATCATAATCTTAATAGCTCATAAAAAAATGAAAAAACAATTCTTCACGCTCACCGCGTTTGTACTGACAACTTCTATGGTTTTATTTAGTGGTTGTTCACAAGATGACACAACTCCCCCGGTAATTACTTTAGGTGGCTCAAATCCAATGACTCTTGCACTAAACAGTAATTACGTTGATCCTTCAGGTACTACTGCCGAAGATGATGAGGATGGCGATGTTACCTCAGCAATAGTTGTTGATGCATCTGATGTAAATAAAGATGTGGCAGGCACTTATTCAGTAGAATATTCTGTAAGTGATGCTGCCGGAAACGTTGGCTACGCAACCCGTACGGTTAACGTTGCCAATCAATTAACTTCAAGTGCATGGGTTGGAAACTACTCTTGCCTGATTGTAACACCTGGCCAGTCAAACTATACTTATAATGATGGCAACGTTATTTCAACTACATTGAATAATGCACTGGCATGGAATAAGTTTGGTGATTACAGCAATGCTACTGCCAAATTAAACATGATTATCAGTGGAAGTGGCTCAGTATCTATCCCCTCACAAACCTTTACATGTGGTACTCCTGCGGTTTCACGTACTTTCAGCGGAAGCGGTAATGTAACAGGTACAGGTACTTCTGGTTCAACTATTGTTTTAACAGTTGCTGAAACTACAAATGGTGCAACTATTAATTCAACATACACGTTTACTAAACAGTAATCAGACTATAAACGTATTTTATAAAGAGCCCTGCAATATGCAGGGCTCTTTATTTTTTTATCATGCCAGCCTTCAATTAGGTAAGTTACTCCCCTATTCTTCCTGTTTCTAATTCAGCTTAATTATTAATAAGCCATTTGACTTTCTGAATACTATTGCGTGTAGCCCATTTGCTCTTAGAAGCGTAGTTAAACGAAGTTTAAATTCAGATTGAAACTTATATATATAAATTGGATGAATTAATTTTTAAAGTGGCTAACTTCTTAAAGCTTTTTCAAGAAATAGCTTGGTGTCAAATGTTATAGCACATTATCAGTATCCTGCCCAGACAGATTTTTTTACAATGCTTTATTCAGACTCTTCTCTATAAAATTAGAAGGTAACAAAATGAGCAACCATAATAAAGCACTGCCATTATCCAGATAATGGAAAATAAAAAAGCCTCACCTAAAACAGGTGAGGCCTATAATAATTCTTTAATTATAATTATCGGGCAACTGAGAACCTCTTGGTTATCATCTTGCTGCCGGCAGTAACCTTTAAAGTATAAATGCCTTTAGCTAATGAAGACACATCTACTTTAACTTCTCCTTCAGCATTTTTTACTGATTTAACAAGACTACCGGTAGCGTTATAAATTTCAATCCCTGCATTATCAATTGTAGCATCAAGACTAACTGTGAGTTGATTGCTTGCAGGTGAAGGATACAGTGATATCAATGATGAGTTGTCATCAATATTATTAACAGCCGTTACTACTGATACATTGATATCATCCAATCGGAATGAATTTTGAATTCCTGATCCATAAATATGAAATCCTATATAATAAGTACCTGATGTAGCTACGCTAAATGAAGTAAGGCTTTGAGCATAAGCTGTATCAGGAGGTGTCGGGTCTGTTGCAATAGATTGCGTCATAGAAGCACTGTTTTGTGCACTACCAATTTTTGATTCAATGCTGTATGAAACTGAAGCAACATCAAACACTTTATACCAATATTGTAATGAATAATTGGTTCCGGCCTGTAAATCAAGGCATGAGGTAAACAACCAGTTATCAGTAGTTGCTGCAAGATTAGCACTGTAAGGTGCACGTAGGCAACCGTTTCCTGTATGTGCCAAAGTACCTGGTAAATCGAATGTAATACCATCACCATCTGTGTCTTCAATACCCCACAGTGATAAATCTTCACCAGCTTCAAAGCCCATATTAAAATCATTGCTTGAAGACACCGGGAATGCACCTGATTGAATTGATTTTATTGTATTATCATTTGCAGGATTTCCATCTCCTGAGGCTGCAGTATAAGCTTCAATGGTATATAAACCGTTAGTTCCCAAATTTGCTGTAGCAGTAAATGTATAGTCAAGAGAGTCACCTGCATTAATAGGGCCTGCTACAGTTTCAGTAACCGGGGTACCACCATTCAGTTTCATTGATACTGATAAGTTGGTAAGCGCTGATCCGCCATAATTTTTAATTCGTACAGTTACCGGTGCAGCACCATTGGTGGCACAATCGCTTACCGGAGCTACAATTTGTGAAACTCCGGCATCAACAGATGCTGGCTCAAAAAGTTCTACATCGTCAACCATCCAGGCATAACCGCAACCTGCATTTGCGCCAAAGCTGCTAGGACTATAAAACTGAAAACGAATCCAAACTGTTGCCTGGCCGCCTGCTGTAGGTGTAATGTCTACAACCACAGTGTCAGGATTTTTATTAAGGTTATTGGCACTAAACTGGTTATTCGCCAACAGGGTATTCACAGAATATGGAGTCCAGTTTACATTATCATTACTTACATAAACATAAGTACTGTCATAAAACCTGCGGTAATATTGCTGAAAAGAAATTTTTACAATAGGTTTTCCTGTGCAATTGATAGAACTGGCTGTAGTAAGATTAGCAATCTGATCACCACTACATAATAAGTCCGAATCAAATAGTGCAAAACCATTTGCGGCCGAAGTTGATGTAATAGCAGCTATAGCAAAAGAACCGGAAGGACCATTGGTTCCAATTACCCAATCATCGGTATTACCCGTTTCATTGGCAATAACCCAGTTTGCAGGCGTTGAAAAATCATCATTCCAGAAAGCTGTATTGATGGTATTGCTTCCATTCTTCTTTGAATTTTGGTTAGCGCTTGATTTAATATTCTCAGTTTTCAGTTTGTGATTTCCCGTAACTGCATCTGAATATTGATTAGGATTATTGGTAATCCCTGGTTTTTGTTGTGCAACCGCAGCACTAAATCCCGCTGCTATTGTAATTAATAATGTAATTCTTTTCATCGATAATTAATAGTTTTAAATTTTTTAATGGGGGCCGAAATTAGCAATTCCCTGAAATTACAAGTGTAAAAAATGTTATTTCATTCCTAATGCAGCTGCGCGATCAAGGTAAATTTTAGCATTCGTTACATCACCCTTGCTTTGATACGTTATCCCTAAAAATTTTAATGCCATGGCATTATTTGGATCCCATTTAACCGCTTCATGAAAATTTTGTATGGCAGCATCAAATTGTCCCAGCGTGCCGTATGCACTGCCCAGGTTGCACCATGCTTCAGAATATGCAGGATCAAGCTGTGTTGCTTTGCCAAACGCAGCAATGGCTTCATTATACATTTTACGTTCAAAGTACAATGTGCCTACATTGTTATGTATTGTAGCAATGTATGGAGCTACCTGCAAGGCTCGATTGTAAAAGTACATGGCACTGTCTAAATCCTTTTGCTTATAATAAATAACTCCGAGTTGAGCCCATGGCTCAGAAAATGAAGGATAAATCTCAGCTGACCTTTTCAATTCAAAAATCCCCCGTTGAATAATTTTTTGTTGTTCAGCTTTTGGAAATTTTTCATAGTACTCGGGTTTGCAAATGGCATTGCCAAGATAAAAATGCGTACGGGTGCTGTTTGGTGAACCCACAATTCCACTTTCATACAAAGTAATATTATCGCTCCAAACAGCACTGTATGAAACAGTTTTAAATGCAAAAACCAATACGATAACCGAAGTTACAATCAACACAGTTTTACGCTGAGCGAAAAATGCATCAACTGAATTTATCCCTTGCTTAATCTCAACAGGACTTATATACCTATCCATCAGAACTGCAATTGCTAAACAAAAACCGAATGAAGGTGTATACATTAAGCGTTCTGCCATATTGGTACCAATAATCATTAATACATTAGAAGATACCGATGCCGTTATAAAGAAGTAGAGCGCGGCAAACGACAACAGGTCTTTTTTTCTGAATGTCGTAACAGCATACACACCAATGCCGGCATATACCATAAACGAAAGCAGGAACTTCCAGTCGCTAACTGATGCCAAAGGAATTGAGTTAAATGAATAATCAAACACGAGGGGATGAGGAAAGACGAGCAGTTTAAGGTACATGCCCATAATCATAATTGCAGTGGTGCGTTGAAGCAAAGGATTACCTGCCGCTTCCATTAACGAGTTATCTGCAACAGCCGGAGGACCAGCCATATTTCCTTTTAATACCTGCTGCCTTATTATTAAAAACAGGATTGCAGGAATAAGTAAGAACAAGGAAGTCTTAATATTTTGGGCATTGGATGTATTAGTGAAAAAATAAATGCAAAGTGGAAAGGCGAGTATAAATGTTATGGAAGATTCTTTGGAAAGTAATGCCAGAAAAAAACTTATACATGCTCCTGCCAAATGGATCAATTTGCTTTGACTGAGGTAGCGATGAATAAGGTTTAAAGCGATAATAAAGAACAGAAAAGCAAATATCTCATCAAGGCTTTTGATATTAGCCACTACCTCTGAGTGTATAGGATGAGCTACAAAAAGCAAAGAAGTGATAAAAGGAATATAAACAGAAGTGGTGATAAACCTGCATAAAGTGGTGAATAATAAAAAGCCAGTTAAAGCATATAAAAGAACATTTAACAAGTGTCCGGGAAATGGATTTTCCGGAGCAAACTCCCAAATCAATGCGAACACTGCCTTTGATAAAGGCCGGTATAATTCATCACCCTGAATGGTATATCCAAACCGGTAACTTTTCTTGAAAATATCAAAAAATGCTTCTGTACCTTGTTTCGTTTGCCTGTTTTCCATTATTGCACTGTAATCGTCCAATGCAAAATCGAAGCTTAATGTTTGCACATAAATAATAGCTGCAATTGCTGCCACTATTAATCCCAGGTTACGCAAAAGGCCTGTATCATAAGCTGAAGCTGCTTGTCTTAATCCTGATGCTGATGATTTTACCTGCGTTGTCTTTGGCGCTGGCTTAACTTGTTGTTTTTTTATTTGCATGTGGTCAAAAATAATTATATGAGGAAATTATGCAATACAGAAAACTTTGTGAACTTTATTATTATTTAACTTCAACTGCGCTGCTATCCGCTAAATTTGCTTTCCCCGATTGAAGTTGCTTTGCAAGCTCAATATCTGATTTACCAAGGTTAGCAAGTAACCATTCAACAGTGGTGCGCTGCTCATAATCAGGAAACTTATTTAGAAGTGTTTCATAAGCATTACGTGCTCCAGGATAATTTTTCAATTCATTATCATATAAAAACCCAATATAAAACCAGGCCTGTGGCACCTTGCGGTATTTAGGATATTCCTTAATCATTCTACGATACAAATTAATAGCATAATCTGTATTGTGTATATGTGCAGAAACATCTGCAGCTTTATATAAGTAACCCGGGCTTAATGTATCTTCAGGAAAAGCTGCCACATACTCTTCATAAAGCTTTATGATTTCTGATGCACGGGTAAAATTAATTTTACCGGTTGTATCTGCTTTCAATTCATGTTCTATAGCGGCTATTTTGCCTGACTTCTTTTCTCGATCGGACTTGCATGAAACCAAACTAATTAATAAAACCAAAAGTGTAATACTATATTTCATATATACTAAATGTTATTTTTGAATAAGAACCTTTGTTGAACCGGGTTTTACAATTGAATAAATCTCCTCAACATCCACATTGCGAAGCGAAACACAGCCAGCAGTCCAATTTTGCCTGAGCCCTATTATTGCATCAGTTCCTTCAGGCACACCATGGATCCCGATTTCGCCACCTATTCCGTCATTTTTAGTTATCACTTTCTTTTCAATGGCCTCATTATGCTTTTTCCACGAATCTTTTGTAGGGTAATTTAACCACATAAATTTCTTCCAGTTTTTATGAGGATATTTTGATTGAATTATAAACCATCCTTCCGGTGTGCAGCCGTCACCCTGCCTAAGTTTATCGTTTACAGGATCGGGGCCGAACACCACTGCATAATCTTTCAGTGTAACTGTACCTGATTTAACAGTTAACCTGTAATCAGATTTATCAATTTCAAAATAAATTGTTTTCCCGTCAATCTTCAATGAATCAATTATTGCCTTAAGGCTTTTGTCATTCGTTCTTTTTACACCGGTCAATACGATATTGGAATAATGCCCAAAAAGCCAAATGGCGGTTACAATAAGTATGAAAAGAAGAATTATTTTTTTCATCGCATTATTTAAAAAGGGCTTCCCGGTTCCTTTCGCATATGATTAAACACTATTTTATCCATCATTGCAGGAAAAAATTTGTTCATCATCACTGTAAATTTTCCACTTGAAGTCAGCACCAAATCACGCTTTCGTTTAATAACTGCTTTCAGTATTTTATCCGCTACTTCTTCAGCCGTCATCATTTTTGTTTCTGCTCTTGGTGATTCACCTTGCTTATTGCCTCCGGCATCCAATGCATTATTTCTTATCTCACTAGCTGTAAAACCAGGGCAAGCCACTAATACATGCAAATGCTTTTGAATATTTTCAGTTCGAAGTGTTTCCATAAAACCTTCTAAAGCAAATTTTGAAGCACTATAACCTGTACGACCCGGTAGTCCTTTCTTACCGGCAATTGAAGACATGGCTACAATACTGCCTTTAGCCTCAAGCAAATAGGGCAATGCAAACTTGGTGCAGTAAACAGCACCCCAAAAATTTGTATCCATTACTTTTTGTATCACTTCCAAATCAGCATCGGCAAATAAAGCGCGCATGGTTATACCGGCATTGCAAACCAAAATATCTATTCTGCCAAATGTTTCAACTGTCTTTTCTATTAACCTTTTACAATCATCTTTTACAGCAACATCTGCAGTAACTGCTAATACGCTATTGCCAGATTGATTGATCAATGAAGCAACTGCCTGCAGTTTATTCTCATTCCGACCAGAAATAACCACTGAGGCTCCTGCTATGGAAAAAGAAAGTGCACATGCCTTGCCAATACCCGATGATGCACCCGTAATAATTACAACTTTCCCTTTCAATTGTTGATTCATTGCAGCAAAGAAAATGGAAATTTGAACATTTTACAGAAGCTTGCAACCAAAGCAGCAATTAAAATAATTTACAATAAGAAAACAGCTGAGCTAATTAAGCTATTACTAAATTTGTCACCTTTTAATAACCTTTTATGCAGATACGAGAAGTTGTAACTAAAGCTGACAAACAGGCCTTTATAGAACTGCCGGTTCAACTTTATAAAAATGACCCTAACTGGATACGCCCTCTGAATAAAGATATTGAAGAAGTTTTTGATCCGGCAAAAAACAAATTCAATCGTAACGGAAATTGTGTACGTTTTCTTTTATGCGATAATGAAAAACCCGTTGGACGTATTGCTGCTTTTATTAATGAAAAAACGGCAAAAAAAGAAGCACAGCCCACCGGTGGCATAGGTTTTTTTGAATGCCCTAACAACCGCCAGGCTGCTCATATGCTTTTTGACCATTGCAGGCAATGGTTGCAGGCGAAAGGTATGGAAGCCATGGATGGTCCTATTAACTTTGGCGAACGCGATGCATGGTGGGGTTTAATTATAGATGGTTTTAACCCGCCATTGTATAAGATGAATTATAACTTGCCTTACTATGCTGATTTATTTGAGTCATACGGCTTTAAAACCTACTTTGAACAGTATTGCTTTTCAATGTATCCTAAAGCAAAACTGAACGAGCGTTTTTATGAAAGGCACCAATTGATTGCCGAAGATCCGAATTACAGATTTGAATGTATCCGGAAAAATCAGCTTGAAAAATATGCCGAAGATTTCAGGACTATTTATAATAAAGCCTGGGTTAAGCATGGCGAAGGAAAATCACTGGAATCAAAACAGGTGCAACTATTTTTTAAAAAGATGAAACCGGTTATTGACGAAAAAATAGTGTACTACGTATATTATAAAAGTGAACCCATTGCATTCTTTATCAACTTGCCTGACATTAACCAGTTATTTAAACATTTTAACGGAAGGTTTGGCCTGATTGAAAAACTCAGGTTTTTATTGATGTTGAAAAGAAGGAGCCTTGATAAATTTGTAGGTATTGTGTTTGGGGTGATACCTGAATATCAAGGAAAAGGCATTGACAGCTATTTGATTACTGAAGCCAGTAACCTGATTATTAGAGAACTGCCTTACGAAAATTTTGAGATGCTTTGGATTGGAGATTTTAATCCTAAAATGATAAGTATTGCCCAATCATTGGGCACGTATAAAAGCCGAACGCTGGTAACCTATCGTTATCTGTTTGATCAAACAAGGGAATTTAAACGACATCCTATTTTATAATCGAATAAGAAATTTAATGTTACTTGCGTTACTAATAAAATACATTGTATAAGATGAAGAAGAAAATACTTATTGTCCTTTGTTGTTTGTTTATTTCCAAAATAAACATGGCGCAAATTAAATTTGGATTTACAGCAGGCGCTCAATTAGCCAATGTAAGGTTGAACAATCAAAATACCGAGTCGCGTTTTGCATTTAACCTTGGTGGCACTGCCTTAACAAAACTTACTGACGACATTCATTTGCAAATACAATTGCTTTTAAGCAGTAAAGGTTATAAGTATTATGAATCAGGTTATAAAAATCTCGTTAAGCCTCTTTATCTTGAACTACCTATTGTTCCGCGGTTTAAATTTGAAACAGGCGATCAAACTGATGTATATATTGGCGCAGGCGGTTATTATGCATTTGGTATTGGAGGTAAACAAACTTACTATTTAAGCGGAGTAAAAGAATCGCAGAAACTTTTTAGCTCAGACAATGATGTGGAAGTTAACCGTTCTGATTTTGGTGCAGTCTTCCAGCTGGGTTTTACTTTCAGGGAAAATTATGAAGGCCATTTTTTTTATGATCTTGGTTTGAATAACATTTATCCTGAAGCAACTACCAATTCATTTAATCGTGTTTTCGGATTTAATCTTACGTGGTATTTCGGAAATGAAGCTGAACAATAATTATCCGGTAAGAATCATACTACTTTAACAGTCACATCAAACTTTTCACATTAACTGCTTATATGAAGCGGATTATAATTTCAAAATGCAGCGGACAATTCGGTAATCAGTTATGGATGTTTGCTAATGTGCTAGCTTTTGCTTTTGACAATCAGCGTGAAGTGCATGCACCATCATTTTATAAATTTGCTCCACTGTTTGAGTACTGGAATAACAGTAAGAAGATAATTGTGCCCGCACAACAGAATTCTGAAGGAGATCATACCAATTACCG
Organism: Bacteroidia bacterium; assembly: GCA_044230205.1. Classification (GTDB taxonomy): domain Bacteria; phylum Bacteroidota; class Bacteroidia; order AKYH767-A; family OLB10; genus JAEUTH01. The sequence continues at coordinate 610 of JBGARN010000119.1, read as the reverse complement.
CAAGTTTATTTATAACCTTAATCGTTTTAATTTTATTACCAATACCTACCTGAATATAAACCTGGAGCCTATACACTTTTTATCAAAACTCAGGCTGAAAGGCCAAACGGTTCATAAGGAAAACCTTCGCAGCTATACCCGCTGCTATTTTAACAGGGATGAATACCAATGGCTGGTAAATAAAATACTGTCGCAAAAAACTGTCATGTTTCAGGGCTTTATGTTTTGCAGCGGTATTGAACAAATGAAAGCCCATCAGCAAAAAATTGCCGCAATTTTTAGGCCTCAGCAAATAGTTCAGCAGAAGATGAGCGATTTGAAAAAGGATTCAACTGATACGGTATTAATCGGCATACATATGAGGCGAGGCGACTATCGGCAATACCGCGGAGGTAAGTACTTTTATGAACATAGTGTTTACCTTGACTTTATGCGGCAAGCGGCTAGCTTATTTCCGAATAAAAAAGTAAGGTTCTTTCTATGCAGTGATGAACGCATTGATGAAGCTTATTTTTCAGAATTTGATATTGCATTAAATAAAAATGGCAATGCAGTTGAAGATATGTACCTGCTATCAGCATGCAATTATATAATAGGTCCACCGAGTACT
>JBGARN010000118.1:6226-11845 GCA_044230205.1 Bacteroidia bacterium | reverse complement strand
GCTTACCCTTCTCGCGCAACTCAGCTACTTCCTGGTCGGGAGTAGTGCCACCTAATTCTTCCTGTATTTGTTTGAGCTGCTGATTTAAAAAATAATCCCGCTGTTGCTTGTCGAGGTCCACTTTAACCTTCGATTGAATCTGGTTTTTCAATTCAAGCATCTGTAATTCTTTGGTAAGGTGCTCAAGCACTTTAACGGCCCTTTCTTTCAGGTCAATCATTTCCAGAATCTCCTGTTTTTTTGAAGATTCAATATTCATATTAGATGAAATAAAATGAATAAGGAAGCTTGGGCTGTCTATATTTTTGATTGCAAATGCAGCTTCAGCCGGTATTTGCTGGTTAAGCTGAATAATCTGAAGTGAAATGTCCTTAAGTGAATCAACAGTAGCCTTAAATTCTTTATCGTTTTTGGAAGGCTTTATATCCGATAATGCTCCCACCTTGGCTTTAAGATAGGGGTCTTCCTGTATTTGCTCAATCAGTTCAAGGCGCCTTTTACCCTGAATAATAACAGTGGTGTTACCATCAGGCATCTGCAGCATTTTAAGAACCTGTGCCAGTGTACCAACACGGTTCAAATCATTAAATCGAGGATCTTCAGTTGCTACATCTTTTTGTGCAACAACACCTATAGTTTTATCGGTTTTATAAGCATCCCTGATCAATTTTATTGATTTATCGCGGCCAACTGTAATGGGAATAACCACCCCGGGAAACAATACAGTATTGCGTAACGGTAGTATTGGCAGTATGTCAGGAATTTTCTCATCACTCATCTGATCTTCGTCTTCCTGCGTCAGTAATGGAATCATTTCCGGTTCATCATCCGCTATCCCACCAATTTTAATGTTTATATTTTCATTATCGTACATAGTCATCTCGTATTTAAGTCAAATTGTCGCTAATGGGCTCTTAAAAGGCCTTAAAAGTACTCATTTAACGGCAACAGCCCTTTATTCAATCGCTATGCCATAAATTGGTAACGAACTTATGCAATTCTTATTCTTAAAAATTAGGATGACGGGGAAAGAGCGCCCTTGTGTTTAGCTGCCTATTAATTAAGCATGAAAAATGCTACACAATTTTATTTTCAATGGCTTTTGCTACAGCTTCAGTTCCTGAGCTTACATGAAGTTTTTCATAAATGTGGCTTATATGTGAGTTTACGGTAGGGTAGGAGATGTTGCATTTAGCAGCTATCATTTTATAGCTAAGGCCTTGAACAAGCAGCGAAAGAATTTCCTGCTCGCGGTCGGTAAGGTCGAATTGTTTTACCTCATTTCGCTGATGCTTTTTATTAAATAGTTTTAAAACCTGGTGTGCAACTGTTGGTGTCATGGGCGCTCCGCCATTCATCACATCATTAATGGATTCAAGCAATTTAGCCGGAGGAGTTTTTTTCAGAATATACCCGTCTGCACCGGCAAGTATGGCATCAAATATTTTATCATCATCTTCAAACACAGTTTGCATTAGCACTTTTACCTGTGGAAAATTTTTATGAATCAGTTTCAATCCTTCAATGCCATTCACGTTTGGCATATCAATATCCATCAATACTACATCTGGAACATTAGAAGCAATATGGCTTATTACTTCACGACAATCTTCGTATGCACCGGTGCATGTTAAGCCTTCGCTTGTATTCAATAGTAACTGCAACAATTCTCTGCGGGGCTTGTTGTCATCAAATATGGTTACTTTAATCGTTTTCATTAAGCAAAGATGTAGGAGAAGTTTTTAATTTGAAATCATTGATACCAATGATTTTTCAATCATTGAATAAACGGGACTGTCTCTTTATTAAATTGTAAACTCCAGATTAATTTCCACTCCTTTATTGATACCCGCATTAATATTCAATTTTCCAGATAATTCCCGTGTACGTTTTTGAATATTGGATATGCCATTGCCACCAAATACATTAACTCCATTTTCAATATCAGGAATAAAACCTTTGCCATCATCTTTAATTTTCATCACTAACTTGTTATTTCTTTTCAGTGTAATTTCAATCCAAACATTTTTGCATTCCGAGTATTTTGAAGCATTATGAATGGTTTCTTTAAAAATAAGATAAAGATTTTTTCGCTGCACCATATCTAATTTCATATCATCAGGAATATTGGTAGCATTAAAATGGACCATGCAATCTTTAGGTTCTAATATTTCAATAGCGAAGGCACGCATACGGTTAATAATGTTTGTAAAGCGGTCGTTCTTTGTATTGATGGTCCATACGATGTCACTCATGGCTTCCATCATATTATCAGTGTTGTTACTTATCTGGTTAAGCAATGTTTTTACTTCGCCATCGCTGCCATTCATTTTATTTTGAATAATAGTGCTTGATATGGAGATGCTGCTGAGTGTACTTCCTATCTCATCATGCAAATCGGATGCTATGCGGTTTCTGATGTTGAGCAGCTTTGTCTGTTGACGCAGCCTGTATCGATAAAGCGCATACAAGCTTCCTGCAACAACAAGCACTAATGCCGACCTGAACCAAAGCGTTTGCCACCATGCAGGTAAAATGATTACCCGAATGGAAGCACCTTTTTGATTCCATACGCCTGTAGCACCGGCTCCGGTCACATGAAATGTATAATTACCGGGAGGCAGGTTGGTGTATGTGGCTTCGTTTTTATTGCCGGCATAAATCCATTGATGATCATATCCTTCAAGAATATATTTATATTTTTTTTGACTTGCATTTCTGTATTCCAAAATTGCATATGTAATACTGAACATGCTGTTTTCATGCGACAGGGTAATGGATTGTGCATAGGTAACCGGCTGCTGAATTATATCCCTGTTATTTTTAAACGAAACCGGTTTGTTGAAAACAGATAGCCCCGTTAGAATTACAGGAGCCGGTTTTTCTTTTTCAAGCAATTTCTCCGGGTTAAAAACTACAGTGCCTTCAATTCCACCAAAAAATAAATCACCGTTGTTTAATTTAAAATATTCATAGCGGTTAAACTCATTTCCGGGTAAGCCATCATCTTCAGTAAAGTTTCTGAATTGTTTTGTTTGCGGATTGAAACAACTTAATCCTTTGTTGGTACTCATCCATATATTTCCTGCATTGTCGTTGAGCAAGCCATAAACAACATTGTTGGGGAGTCCGTCTTTATCGGTATAATGGGTGAATATACCTGTTGCTATTTCAAAACGGTTAACGCCACCGCCTTCTGTACCTATCCATAAATATTTGTCGGGCAAATTCGGGTCGGGTAATATCGAAAGCAGATGATCATTACTTAGTGATTTTTTGTTTCCTTGTTTGTTAGTCCATATCTGCCATGCGTCTGATTTGTTTATATTAGAAGGATCGAAACGGTAAAGTCCCTGCAACGTTGCAAACCAAAAAATGCCCTGCCTGTCTTGTAAAAAGGATGAAAGAAAATAGTCTGTCAGGTTTTGTGCCTTCGAAGGAACTGGGATTACCTGTGTTAATTCAAGGTTCTTTTTGTTGAATTTCATTAACACAGGCTTATTGTTTTTATCGAGATTACATAACCATAAATCATCATCCTTATCTAAAAATAGCCTGGTGCTAATTTTTAATGTGGAGTAGTGTTGCAGATCTGATTGCCTTGATTGTTTTGTAGCCGGATTATAACTCATGAGATATCTTTTATCTTTATATAACTCCAGGATAATCATCCAGTAAATGCCTTTTTTGTCTTCAGCAAATTCTTTGACAAGCTGATTGTTTTTCAAAATGCCTTGACACAAAACCGGTCGCTTTTTATGCGTAGTTAAATTAAAAAATTCAGGATTGTTTTGGTTATCTAAAATCAACTCGTCACTTCTGTTATGTGAACAGAATAATGAAGGTGGGTTATCTGAAATCTTAAAAAGTTGCTTTCGGTAATCGTACTTTAGTATGCCTTCGCCACTCATGCCCATCCACAATATTCCTGTTCGGTCCACTATACCTCTTTCTATTCTTCCTTTCAACGGCCTTACTGAGTAATTTTTTATGTCAATGTAGAAATTGCATTTCTTTCCGTTGAATATTAAATTTCCAAATTGATCCGTTACTGTTTTTCTGACATATGGGTAGTCATCATTTAATAGAATAGTTTTAACAATGTTCTCATTTGTAATGTCGTAAACCACAACTTTATTTTTATCTGCAAAAAGTAACTGATTTTTTTGTGGAACTTGTGCTATCTGAAACTCATCATGGCCCGACATGCCGAACCTTGTGGTCGGATATACCTGGATGTTTTCATAAGTGCCGGATGTAGTTAGTTTTACAACATAAATTGAATCGTTAAATCTCATCCACATCACTTTGTCAGTTATCTGTATGGAAGGCAAGGAAAAATGCTGTTCCACACTTCTGTTTGCGGGTAAAGCTGTTTTACCATTAAAACTGATGATTGAATTACTTAAGTCGATAAACTGATTGTTGCCCGGTTGTATATTACGAATGTCATATATATCAATCACATCAGTTAAAACCGTTAATTTTCCCTGACGGTATTTTAAAGGGCTTATGGTATTGTAATATGTCGAATCATTCTCATGATGAAGTTTTACCTTAAAAAACTTCTCGTTTTTTTTATCAAAAAGGCAAAGCCCTTTTGAAACTGTACCTATCCATAAATATCCCCTGTCATCTTCTACAATATTGGTGATATAAAATCCGGGAAATGAAAACGGGTCATCAGGGTCATTTCGATAAATGGTAAAACTATATCCATCGTATTTGTTCAAACCATCTTTGGTGCCAAACCACATTAATCCATCTTTATCCTGAAGAATGGAAGAAACAAGTCCTTGTGATAATCCATCTTTTACAGTAAGCATTTCTGTGCTGAATGCAAGTGTATCCTGGCCCATCAAATCAATACGGACCAAAAATAAAATCACTGAAAATAGTCCTGTAAAAAATAAAAACCGGATTCTCAACATAAAAACCGATTAAATAAAAACAAACTTACACAATACCATTGATAATTGTCAAACAGATTAGCAAATTCTTTCTTTTCCTTCATTTCATTTCACAAAGAAAAAGTCTGAAAATCTGTACTGCATTAATCATTGATTTCAATGATTAATGCATCTCTCCAATAAAAATATCATTGAAATGAACTATTGATGTACCCTGCATTGACCTGCATATTTGAGCAATATTTTATTCAACTAATTTCAAAACTATAACAAACGAACAAATGAAAAAAAATCTATTAAAATTAGCTGTTGTAAGCGGAATGCTTATTGCAACCTGTGCAACTGTAAATGCTCAATGGACGCGCAATGCAGTCACCAATCAAACTTATCTTTCAAATTCAGGCGACAATGTGGGTATAGGCACCAGCAATCCCACTTATAAGTTAGAAGTGCTAAATGCCACCGGTGCAGCTTCCATGTCATTTAAATCAACCGGTGGAAATGGTAATGCCAATATTATTCTTGATAGAAATACTACCACAAGTACTGCAGGATGTAACTTTCGCACCAATGGAGTGGTTTACTGGCAAACAGGGAATATTGGCACCAATAATTACGCTATTAGAAACGCTGGTGTTGGTTCAGTTGCTATTTCTTGTAATTATGTTACCAATTATGTCGGTATTGGAACACCTACACCGGCAGCTAA
>JBGARN010000118.1:0-6190 GCA_044230205.1 Bacteroidia bacterium | reverse complement strand
GCCAGCGGCTTTGCAAGTTGGCAAACACCTTCAGTTGGAGGTTGGGGTTTAACTGGTAATGCAGGATCAACTGTTGCTAACTTTTTAGGAACATTAGATAACACCAGCATAAGATTCAGAACAAATAATTCTGAGAAAATGATTATTGATTCAATTGGAAATGTGGGTATTGGTGTTGCAGGTTCTTCTTATAAGCTTGATGTGTTTGGGATGTTTCGTATGAAAGATCATCTGGTTTTTAACTCGAATAATGCAGTAATAAACTGGGGAGCATCTGATTTGTATTTCAGAACTAATCCCGTAACAGGCGACCATAACAACTACAGCGATAAAATGATAATTAAAAATAATGGCAACGTTGGAATTGGTACAACCACATTATCAGCAGGTGAAAAATTAGCAGTATCTAATGGTACAACCCAATTGGGTATATATCCAGGTTATGTAGATCTAACTCCACAATTAGGTTGGACATCTTTAAGAGGAACCAATATCAGGATTGGTGATAATTTGTCCATTGCCGGATTAGTTGATGTTGGAACAACTTTAAGTGTAACCGGCTTAAGCACATTGTATGGAGGTATGAGTTTTATAGCTGCAGGTAGCAGACATTTGGAAGTTACCTATCCGGTGGGAGGTAATATAAATGACCCATTTATTTTTAACACCAGCAATTCTATTTTGTTTACTACTGATGCCAATAGTGTAAAAAGTTTGTTTTTGAACCCGGATGGTAATGTCTCAATAGGTACCACAACAGCTGCAAATGGCTATAAACTCACTGTAGCAGGCAGTATTATTTGCACCGAACTTAAAGTGCAGTTGCAGCCCTTCCCCGATTATGTTTTTGCAAAAGATTATAACTTGAAATCAATTGAGGAAGTAGAGCAGCACATCAATACCTACAACCGCCTGCCCGGTATGCCAAGTGCATGTGAAGTGGAAGAAGGTGGCATGAGTGTAGGCGAAATGACTGGCAAGGTGGTGGAGAAAGTAGAAGAGAATACGCTATACATTATTCAATTGAAAAAAGAAATTGATGCACTTAAAGCCGAACTTAATGCACTGAAGAAATAATCATTTCATTTTGAAATAAAATATAATAGTCAAACATCCCGATAGCTATCGGGGAAAAACAAAAACAAAATGAAAAAGATAAAAATAATATTCACACTGCTTGCCTGTATCGCATCAGTATATCTTTATGGGCAGGCTGCGGAGACCAAACCGTTACGCGTCCAACAGGTTATTAATAAACTGCAATTACAAAACGAAATATTTTATCCTGTAAGTGTTTTCAGTAATCCTCAAAGTAAAATGGAGGAAGGCATAGGACCTTACACTCAACTTGCAGTTGACAAGCAGAAGCTAAACAATGTATTTAAAGCGAATTATAAATCTATCCGTTTAGATATTCCTTTGCCCGGCAATAAATCAATTGAAGTATTGCTTACGCAACATAAAATTCACAGTCCTGATTTTGAATTAACCATTACTGATGCAAGCGGAAAACATCGCACATCAATGAACGAAGGACGCTACTATTACGGTGTGATAGAAAACGGAAAGCGAACGATGGCTGCCATATCTATTTTTGAAAATGAAATAAGCGGTGTTATAAGTGATGAAAGTGGCAACTGGAATTTAGGTGCTAAAAAAGATAATGCAGATAGATATACCTTTTTTAATGATCGTGAATTTAATTTACCGATAACATTTGCATGTGGCACTGTTGATAACGATGAATCTGCAAATAAAAATGGTGGAAGTGGTAATTCAACAATGACATTGGGAGCGGGTAGTGGCAACTGTGCCAAAATATTTTTTGATGTAGCATCAAGCGTAGTAAATTCAATGGGAAACAGCGGTGCAACTAACCATGTAAATAGCATTTTTAATGTGGAAAGTACCATTTACTTTAATGACAATATCAATGTAGCCATTTCAAGCATTAATTTATGGACTACAATTGATCCTTTTAGTATTACAAATACAACGGATGCGCTTAATTCTTTTACAAACTATTATGTTGCTAATGGCTATACCGGTAATATAGCCTGCCTTATTGATAATAATATAGGTGGTGGTGGTGGATTGGCCTGGTTAACTTCAATATGTAATACAAATCAAAGCTCCTATAGTGTTTGCAATATTAATCAGACTATAAATGGTTATCCAACCTATTCGTGGGATGCAGAAGTCGTTACACATGAAAATGGTCATAATCTTGGATCTCGCCACACCCATTGGTGCGGATGGATTGGGGGACCTATTGATAACTGCAATTCTTGTTGGAGTCCTGTTATTCCTAATGAAAATGGCCCATGTACAAATGGCCCTTCTCCGGGCGCAGCCGGAGGAACTATTATGAGTTACTGCCACGGATGTAGTGGTATAGGTATCAATTTTGTAAACGGCTTTGGCCCTCAACCTGCAGCGGCTATTAAAGCTGCAATTGCCAATGCAAGTTGCATTAATGTTTGCACATCTTGTAATACTAATTTATTACTTACCGGTACTACTTCAAACGGGCAGGAAGACACATGGTGGGCTTCAAACGAAATTATTCTTGCCAATGGCACCATACAAAGCGGAGGCAATACAAACTTAAATGCTGGCGTTGATATCATATTGCAGCCAAATTTTGAAGTTCAGGCAGGTGGAATATTTCATGCAGCTGTTGGATGTACGCCATCTGCAATGCCAGCTTCTGCAGTTGGCAGCAATGCAAGAGGTGTGGCTATCAAAACTACAACTTCAGGAAATGATTTATTCGTTAGTCCAAATCCATTTGCAGAACAATTAAAAGCTGCATTTGAATTAACAGGCAATGCACAAGTTACAGTGAACATTATTGACCAGGCGGGACGAGAGGTTCAACTTGCCCTATCCAATCAGCAAATGGACAAAGGCAGGCAGGAAATTCTTTTGAATACTGCTGAACTTTCACCGGGTATGTACTTTTTGGTTGTAAGTATTAATGATATAAAATACTCGAAAAAGATTGTAAAACTTTAATCACCAAATAAACAATCCAAATCAGTTTCATTTTTTATGCGCTGCTGCATCTGTAAAAAGGTGCGGCAGTTTTTTTTGTCTAAAATTGAGGAACAAATTCGTAGAGACGCACAATTGTGCGTCTCTACCTAATACACAATCGTCAATCCAAAACAGTTTCGTTTTTAATTCTGCTGCATCTGTAAAAAGGTGCGGCAGTTTTTTTTTTTATAGAATGGTCTTACAGGAATTGAATTAGAATAAAGAAAAAATTATGGTTAATTAATCTACTAATCCGGTTGCCTTTTAAAATATCGCCATGTGCTACCTTGGCTTAGCTTGGGTAATTTCGGATACCCTCAAAATTTAATTTCACCGGTTTATATTAACTTAATGATATTTTATTTTCTTTGGTTTAATTATTACCCATTCATATTGTTTACTCATTAACCACATTACTTTTATTACAACCAAAATTCTTCCAACAAAAATTGAAAAGAATATTATGATAGAAATTTTTTCAGCCCTTAACACGGGTGCGTTTGCCGTTACTTTATAAAACTTATTCCTGTACTTATTTCATCTGTAATAACTGCAGGCAGGGGCATTGATTCAATAAATAACTTTAAACAATAATTTCAACAAATAACTTCATCCCTAAACGGGACAATAACAAAAACTCAAAACAGCTATGAAACTAAAACTTTATTTAACTACGGCTGCCCTTGGTGCAGGCCTTCTCATGACAAACAGTGCAAATGCACAGTGGACACGCAATGCGGCAACACAACAAACTTATTTAACCAACACCGGTGATAACGTAGGTATCGGTACCACCAATCCACAATTTAAGCTTGATATTCAAAACACAGGTAACGCAAGCATGTCGTTTAAATCAGCAACGGGTAACTCCAACATTATTATTGACCGTGCAAATTCTTCCAGCACTTCAGGAGTAAACTACCGTACTAACGGAGTTCCCTTTTGGCAAACAGGTACAGTTGGAACTGATAACTTTGTTATCAGAAATTTAAATCTATCATCGGCTGCCTTAACTATCCTATACTCAAACAGCAATGTTGGTATTGGAACAGCCGCTCCTGCCAATAGATTAACAGTAAATGGTAATGCTAATTTCACAGGCAATGTAGGTATTGGAACAACTGCACCTCAAGATAAACTTCATATTAATGGTGGCAGTTTGATATTGGATAATACCGTCCAAAGATTCTTTGGAGCAGGTAATCCACTATGGGACATTTCTGGAACTTCCTCTAACTATGCTATCAGTCGTTCCGGTATAGATTATCCATTTATAATTGACTATGCTACCGGAAATGTTGGTGTAGGAACAACTACACCTGTTGCAAAGTTAGATGTTGTGGGTCGCACCAGAACAGTAGAGACAGGTATTGGATTTGAACAGGTAGATCTGGTTAACAGTGTATCAGTGGGAACTTATGCTGATGCAGATGGGGGATGGTTTGGAACCAACACAAACCATCCGTTGAATTTTTATACCAATTTCGGTTTTCCTTCAGTTACATTAGCTACATCCGGCAATTTTGGTATTGGAACAACAACACCAGGGGCCAAATTAGAAGTTAACGGAGGAGCATTATTTAATGGAGGTTTTGTCAGCTTGTGTACTTCACTTGATAATACACAAGGCAATATATCAATGGGAACTAGTAGCTTGTACGGTAATTCAAAACTTACAATTTTTGGAAACCAAGCATATGGCTTATATTTATCAAGTCCATTATCAACAGGACAGGGTGGTGCAGCATTATTTGTAGATGGTGATGCCGCGAAAAACACTGGTGGGTCCTCATGGATTGTTACCTCTGATGCAAGATTAAAAGAGAATATTAATTCCTATACAGATGGCCTGAATGAATTAATGAAAATAAACCCTGTTAAATATCATTATACTGCAGCATCAGGAATGGATGCAAGCAGGGAATATATTGGTGTTTTGGCACAACAGCTAAAAGAAGTGGCCCCTTATATGGTTGGTAAATTCAGAAACTTAAAAGATAACCAGGAGTATTATAATGTTGACAATAGTGCAATGACTTACATGCTCATTAATGCGGTAAAAGAATTAAACACTAAACTGGAAGATGTGCAAGCTGAAAATACAAATCTGAAACAATGTGTTGAATCGCTTTGCAATAATTCTGCTGCTGCATCAAAAGTTGGAATAACTGAAATGAACAGTTCATCGTTATTCCAAAATCAACCAAATCCATTCAATCAAACAACTGTTATCCGTTACCAGTTAAGTGGAGATGCTAACAATGGCAAAATCATTATCCGCGATTTGAACGGCAATTTGGTTAAACAACTTTCAATTTCCCAAAGTGGAAAAGGACAAGTAACGATTAATGCAAACGAATTGGCACAAGGTACTTATACCTATACGCTTGAAATTGGTGGAATGAGTGTTGATACTAAGTTAATGGTGGTTACGAAATAAACAATCTAATTCTAATATACATTTTTATGCTGCTGCATCTGTAAAAAGGTGCAGCAGTTTTTTTTGGGTAATAATTCGATGCTGGATCAAATAATTTTTTCATCCATTGCCTTTTTTACAGCTTCAATGGCGGAGTTAACTTTTAATTTTTCGTAAATGTGATTAATGTGTGTATTGACGGTGGAGTAGGAGATGTTACATTTTTCTGAAATCATTTTGTAGCTCAGGCCATTGCCAAGATGTTGCAGCACTTCAATCTCGCGTGGCGACAGGTCGAAGTTGTTTTTCTTGACTGTAGTATGTTTGTTATTGAAGAGTTTAAGCACTTGTTTTGCAACAACAGGAGTCATGGGCGCTCCTCCTTCCATTACATCTTTTATGGCTTCTATTAATTTGTCGGGCGAAACTTTTTTCAGAATGTATCCATCAGCACCGGCACATATGGCCTGAAAAATTTTATCTTCTTCTTCAAAAATGGTTTGCATTAAAATTTTAATTTCAGGAAACTGCTTACGAATCAGTTTTAATCCTTCAATGCCGTTTACATATGGCATATCAATATCCATCAGCACTACATCAGGCACGGATGATTTAATATCTTCAATCACATTGCTGCAATCATTAAAGGTGCCTGAACAGCTCATGTTATCGGTTGAATTAAGCAATAGCTCCAGCAGATCCCTGCGGGGTTTATTGTCTTCGAATATGGTT
>JBGARN010000117.1:0-11889 GCA_044230205.1 Bacteroidia bacterium | reverse complement strand
ATTTGAAATTGATTTCTGGCAGTGACTTTATAATAGTATTGGTAAAAGTAGTTTTACCTGTACCTGCATAACCGCGCAGTACAAACAACTTTCGTTTACTGCTGTCGTTCATAAATAGAACCAGCTGATCAACCAATAGTGCCTGCCCCGCTGTTGGCTCAAACTGAAAGTTTTTTATGAGGATTTTCTTCAGGTCAGCATTCATTACCTTTTATTGCTTTTGGCATTCAATCATTGTAAGGTTACGTGCAAACTTATCATTTCAAATTATATAATATCTAATTTCAGGTTTAACGCAGTTTTGTAAATGCCTGTATTTTTAAATCCATTGGACTTTCATCTTATGATTTAAATTAGCCAAAACTCAGTTATGAAAAACATAAATAAGCTGACGAATTATAACTTTGAATAATTTATTTTTACAAACGGACTTTACTTTACAAACACTAAACTATTACAATCATGGTTATTGAAAAATCAACATTCGATTTTCTTAAAGCACTATCCAAAAACAACAACCGTCCGTGGTTTGAAAAAAATCGTGACCGGTATGAAGAAGCATTAAAAAATTTCGAATTGTTTATAACGGAGCTTATACGCAAGTGTGCAGTTTATGATAAGGCACTTGCCAATGCCGATCCAAAGAAAGCTATCTTCAGAATTTACCGCGATATCAGGTTTTCAAAAGATAAAACTCCTTACAAAACGCATTTGAGTGCAGCCATCAATTCTGCAGGACGAAAAGGTGCCAGCTTTGGGTTTTATGTGCAGGTAGGCCCGGGTGTTTCTTTTTTAGGTGGTGGTGCATGGCAGCCTGAAGCCGACAAGCTGAAAAAAATACGCCAGGAAATTGATTACAACTTTGATAGTTTTAAAAAAATTATCAATGACAAAAAATTTAAAAGTAGGTACGGTGAGCTTTATAATGAGTATAAATTGGTTAATCCACCGAAGGGCTACGATAAAGATAATCCGGCAATAGAATGGCTCAAGTTAACCACCTTTGTTGCCGGTGTAGACCTTGCCGATAAAGATGTACTTGATAAAAAATTCCTGAATCAATGTGTTGACGGGTATAAAATATTAAAGCCGCTTAATGATTTCCTGAATACTGCTGTGCACAGTTAAGGAACTCCCTGGATTCAAACAGTTTGAAACACGCTTTTTTAAACGTAAATTTGATTAATCAAACTGGCTATGAAGACAACTTTGATTGCTTTACTTTTTTTGGCTTCTGTTAGTTTAGCTGTAGCGCAGCCTGGCAATGCACAATTTTTTTCTAATGCTGACCAGTTTTTCAGGATATATGTATGGGATGGCCGGGTTAACTATAAAAGTATTTTACGAAATAAGCCGCTGCTGGATTCACTGGTATTGCAGGTTGCAAAGTTTGACCGCAGCGGTTGTACTCCAAACAGGTTAAAAGCTTTTTATTACAATGCTTACCAGCTTTTGGTAATAAAGAGTATTTCAGATCATTATCCTGTTGCTTCAGTAAAACAAATAAATGGATTTTATACTCAACGAAAATATATGGTTGCAGGTAGTTTGTATTCATTAAATAGTCTCCAGCAAAAAATTATTGAGTTAACAGCCGACAAAAGAGTGTGGCTGGCTTTATGCAATGGAAGTGTATGCGGTCCTGAAATTTATAATACAGCATTCTCACCTTACAAAAAGCTGAATGGTGAATTGGATAAGCGTATGCAATCGCTAGTTAATAACCCGACTTATGTAATAGTAAACAGGCAGCTGAATTTTATAGCTGTATCGCAATTGTTTAACTGGAATTTTACCGGTAATAAGTATGAAGCATTAGCTTTTATTAATAAGTACAGGTATGATAAAGTTGATACATCGTTCAACCTTGTTTATATGGATTATGATTGGACACTAAATGATCAGAACCTGGTGAGTTCATCAGCATTTACACCAATGGAACCTTTGGTGAAATCAGCTTTAACCAGCGTGGCTGCAAAAAGCCTCCCAGTTGCAACTCCGCTAACTTATAGCAGACCTGTTCCGGATATAGAGGAGGTTAATAATCGCATTGAGCATAAAAACAAGTTCGACACTGATTACGGCTTCAGAAATGAATCGCGTTATCTGGAGAGTAACACTTATGAATTACGATTAACTGATAAGTTTTATACTCAAACAGATTTTTATAACAGGAAAATGCTGAGAGTAAGCAGCGATTACCGATCTACCTACAACCAGGTAATGATGCAGGCTGCTTATGGGTTAAATAGCCGCATGCAGGGTGGCTTATATTATTCTTCCTACAGCGTGTACAATGAGGATTTACCTGCTGAAGCAATGGATTTTTTCCGGGTTTCAAATTCCAAAAAGACTCACTTAAGCGATTTGCAGTTTTATTCAAAGTATAAGTGGTATGATAAAAAGTACAGGGTTAGTTCGCTTATTTATTTTTCAGTTCCGATTGTTGAGAAACGCAAAAATGATAAAATAGCAATCGGCAGTAAATCATATGACCTAAGCCTGCAAGGATATTACGATCGTTACCCGGCTGAATTTATGCGCATGATATTGAATGCAGAATTTTTATTTCACTACAGCATATTAAAAGAAAAGACCACACTTGACTTTAACCCTAAAGCAAAATTTATTTTTCCGCTGCTGAATTTAAAACCGGTAAAGCTTACTGCAGTTATGGATTTAAATGTAAGTATTAATAAAGAAAAAATTAACCCGTTTACCGGTATTGAGAGTATTGCAGCAAGCATTCAGCTTGCGCGCCAGTTAAATGGTAATGCCATGTACCAGTATTATTTTATAGGAAAAGACGGAGGTGGTGGCCATGCTTTTCGTTTTGAGTTATTATATGCTATTAATTAACCGAAGCCATGCACCGATATTTTATTATCCATAAGCCATACAATATGCTATCGCAATTTACACGTGAAGGCAACAGAACCTCTTTAAAGGATTTATACAATTTCCCATCTGATGTTTATCCGCTTGGAAGGCTTGATGCGGATAGTGAAGGACTTTTAATATTAACCAGCGATACACAACTTAATAATTTGCTGCTTAACCCGGCATTTAAACATAAGCGTACGTACCTGGTACAGGTGGAGGGAGAGATAACAGATGAAGCACTGGATAAGCTTTCGGGTGGAATAGCAATAAATGTAAATGGCAAAATACTCAAAACACTTCCTGCCATTGCTGAAAAGGTTCAACAACCCGGCTGGCTTACAGAACGGAACCCACCGGTGCGTTACCGCAAGTCTATACCCACATCATTTCTAACCCTTACACTTAACGAAGGAAAAAATCACCAGGTGCGAAAGATGACAGCAGCAACAGGATTTCCGACATTGCGGCTAATACGCATTGCTATTGAACAATTGCAACTTGAAGGCTTAAGGCCCGGAGAGGTGAAGGAGCTTGGCAGAACAGAATTTTACAGGCTGTTAAAAGTTCAACTTTAATAGTGTTGTTGTTGAGCAATAAATGAGAAGGGTGTAAAAGCAAAAGAGGATGCAATTTAATTGCATCCTCTTTTAATAGCTATTTTTATCTGGATTCTAATAGTATTTACCACGATTATCTTTCACATTGGCTTTTTCCTTTAATGCATTAAAAGCCTCATAGTAGCGATTCTGATTCTGTGCAATCAGGTTTTGCTTAGTTGCAGTATAATCTTTTGTTTCAGGAGCTTTAGTGATTGATTCAACTGCAACAATAAAAACACCCTGTTGTCCCTTAATAGCTTTGCTCATCTGGCCCTGCTTTAAAGTAACAATTGTGCCAACCACACTTGGTTCAACACCTAAGCCCGGCAAATAAGATGCACCGAAATTAATAGCCTGGGCAGGTGCAGCAGCAGCAGCTAATTTAGTTGCAACTGCATCAATGCTGGTGTTACCACTTAAAGCATTATTTGCTTTTTCAAGTAATTGCTGTGCTTTCTTTTCGCGTTTTGCAGCAGCGGTTAGCTGATCTTTTACTGTGTCCATAGGCTTATATCCTGCCGGGGTGATATTCTTAACTATGGCTACCACAAATTTATTGTCCACTCTGAAAGCCTTTGACACTTCGCCTGGTTGTGCATTATAGGCCCATCTTACTATTTCGCGGCAGTTATTTCCAATGCCAGGAATCATTTTATCTGTCTCGCGAAGATTATCAGCCGGACGTGAAGTTAAACCGGCCTCCTTTGCAGCCTTGTCAAAAGCTTCAGCTGTTGTTGCATTAATATTCTTGCCCGAAAACTGGTTTGCTTTCTGGTAAACACTTTCAAATGTTTCATTACCTGGTTCAATCTTGCGATCAATTACGCCAAGCTTAACTTTTAATTTACTACCTGGCGAATGGCTTAATACCTGTAATACGTGATAACCAAAATTGGTCTCAACCACGCCCAGTTCATTAGGTTTATTCTGGAAACAGAAATCGTTAAAAGGCTTAACCATCTGGCCTTCGGGGAACCACTCATAAACTCCGCCTTTGGATGAAGAGCCGGGGTCTTTTGAAAACTGCAATGCCAGCGCATTCCAGTCGCCACCATTTTTAAGAACACCCATTAGCGAATCAGCCAGTGCCTTGGCACGTGCAGGATCCTGACCCTGATCAGGTGTTATAAGAATATGACGCGCACGAACTGAATCGGGTATTGATTTTAACCCCAATACTTTTGCAATTTTAACCGCATCACCCTCTTCATATGGTCCAAGAACAGTTCCAACCGGGCTTGAAAATGCCATGGAATCAACCATTGGAGAAAAACTTCCTTTAGGCATATAGGTGTCTGTAAATTTTGTATCAGAATTTATGTTGATGAATGACGAATCGTTGTTAGTGGTTTTGAAAGGCTCAACCAGTTCTGCAATATATTTCTGTGCCTGCTGACGATCGCTCGCTGATGGCAATACATCAAATACTACATAGTTAATCGCAGCATTATTTTCAGGTTGTTTAAACTCCCATTTATGCGACTCATAGTAATTTTTCAAATCTGATTCGTCAACAGTAACAGCACTGTCGCTGATGGAATTATAATTTAAGCTGATAAACTTAATGTTATAGTTAGTTCCTTTATTTTCATAATCAGCTTTAGCTTCGGCTGTGGTAACGTACATGCCTTTTGAAAGCAGGTCGTTGTATTTTGATAAAAGACGCTCTTTGCGAATACCCTCTTCAAAATTTATCCATTGGGTTTTGGCTTTGGCTATTTCAGGTGTTGTAGGATTTTCTATTTGTTTCAGGTATTGAGTTACACGCACCGGGTCAAACTGCCCGTTTGCAGGATTCTGAAAAGCCTTTTCGCCACTTATAGATGGGTGAAGAAATTTCCCGAAAACCATGTCGTTTATTTCTTCATCAGAAATGGATAAGCCTAATTTTTCAATCTGGGCACCATAAAGTTTGTCGCTTAACATTTGCTGCCATGCCTGGTTGCGGGCCTGGTCCATTTGCTCAGTAGATAAAACCTCAGTGTTCTGCTGAAGTTTCATCATCTCTTCCATTTCTTTAACCTTTGAATCAAATTCCTGGGGGTTAATTTTTTCACCTGCAATAACAGCAAGACTGTTATCATTTCCGCTTAACATACCACGGTTGGTGGTTAAAAAATCAGTGAGGATAAATGCCAATAAGGCAAAACCAACCAAAACTACAATCAGAATACCCATACGGTTTCTGATACTTCCAATAATTGCCATTTTTAATCAGATAAAATTACTTTTTTTAAGAGGGCTGCAAATATAATTAAGTGTTTCAGATAGCCAAACCAATTGAATGATAGCCAAAGTCATGTAAGTTAACAGCTGTAAAATAACAAACAGGGTGAATTAATTGAGTTATCATTGCGCGCAATTACCTGATTTAAACATTATGCTTAAAAGCTGCTCAACTGCAGCAACAGGGTAATGAATGCCCGGTACATGGAAACAAAACAAAATCAAGTTAGATCATTTGGTAACACCTGGAAGTTGATTAAATCAGCCGTAAAGGGTGATGAATATGACTTTACAGCTATTCCACTGAATAAAGCAGTGGTTCTGCTAGCCATTCCCATGATGCTTGAGCTGATTCTTGAATCGGTTTTCGCAGTTGTTGATATTTACTTTGTCAATAAAATAGGTGTTCATGCTGTATCTGTTGTTGGATTAACGGAATCGGTAATAACTATTGTTTATTCAGTAGGAATAGGGCTAAGTGCAGCGGCTACTGCTATGGTTGCCCGCAGGGTAGGTGAAAAAAACCTTGATGAGGCTGCTCATGCAGGAGCGCAAAGTTTGTTGGTGGCCTTATTAGTTTCAATACTGATGGGTGTTCCCGGAGTTATTTATGCTGAAAAAATTTTGCACCTGATGGGTGCACAGCCCGAAGCTATTGCTGAGGGTTTAAATTATACACGCATTATGTTCGGGGGCAATGTGGTTATCATTTTGCTGTTTTTGATTAATGGTATTTTCAGAGGTGCAGGTAATGCCGCCATAGCCATGAAAAGCTTATGGATAGGCAATATTTTTAACATCATACTCGATCCGCTGTTAATATTTGGAATTGGCTTTTTTCCGGAATTTGGTGTTACAGGGGCTGCCATTGCAACTACATCAGGCAGGTTAATTGCTGTGCTCTACCAGTTATATCATTTGAAAATGTCAACAGGCCGGATAAAAATAAAAGCTGTTCATTTTATTCCGCATAAAGGCTTGCTTAAAGGTATAATCAATATTGCTTCACCGGCAACTTTTCAGTTTATCATAGCTTCAGCCAGCTGGATTTTTCTTGCTGCAATGATTGCGGATTATGGCAGTGCAGCATCTGCAGGTTATCAAACTGCCATAAGACTTATTGTATTCTTTATATTACCGGCATGGGGAATGAGCAATGCAGCAGCTACATTGGTAGGACAGAATTTAGGAGCCAATTTACCGCATCGCGCTGAGCAAAGTGTTCTGATTACTGCAAAATACAATGCCATATTTATGGCAGCAGTAACGCTGCTGTTTTATTTTTTTGCACACCCGCTGATTGGTTTTTTTATTCCAGCAAAAGAAACTGAACAAATAGGTTATGCAGTACTGGCATTACAGGTGATCAGTTCAGGATATATTTTTTATGGCATTGGCATGGTAGCCACCCAGGCTTTTAATGGTGCAGGAGATACAAAAACACCAACCTGGATTTATTTTTTTGGTTTCTGGGTATTCCAGGTTCCTGCAGCTTACTACCTGCATAAATATACGCAATTAGGAATAACAGGAATATTAATAGCCGTACCGGTTGCCGAAACACTTATTGCTATTGTTACATACCTGCTTTTCAGGCAAGGCAAATGGAAAACAACAAAGATTTAATAAACTTCGGCAATATCATTAGCTATTAATAGTCACAAAAAAAGTCGCCTTTTGGGCGACTTTCTAATCTTGATCTATCATTTAATTATTCAGCAGAAATAGGCTGCTTGGAATTAACTGCCTTTCTAACCCAATCAGTTGTAACAGAGCTTGGTCGTTCAATTGGTGATCCCAATGCACGGTCCCAAAGCAGCGAGGTTAATACACCTATTGACCGCGATACGCCAAACAATACGGTGTAGAAATCATATTCAACCAGGCCATAGTGCATGAGCAGAATTCCTGAGTGTGCATCAACGTTAGGCCATGGGTTTTTTATTTTGCCGGTAGCTTTTAATATTTCAGGTGTAACCTCATAAATAAGATTTACAATTTTAAATAACTCATCATCGGCCATATACCGCTTGGCAAAAATTTGCTGAGCTAAGTAGCGAGGATCAGTTTTACGTAAAACGGCATGCCCGTAACCCGGAATTACTTTTCCTTCACTCAGTGTTTGTTTAATAAAGTCGGCTAATTGCTCACGTGACGGCACACCTTTGTAACGATCGCGCAATTCAATAATCCAGCGGGCTACTTCCTGTGCAGCCAAACCGTGTAATGGTCCCGCAAGGCCATTCATGCCTGCTGATAATGAAAGATAAGCATCACTTAATGCTGAACCTACAAGGTGTGTGGTATGTGCTGAAACATTACCGCCTTCGTGGTCAACATGTATGGTAAGGTACAAGCGCATTAAAGTTTTAAACTCATTGCTATCATAGCCCAGCATATGGGCAAAATTACCGGCCCAGTCTAATTTAGGATCTGGCTCAATGTGCACACCTTCTTTATAAGTGTTACGGTAAATGTAAGCTGCAATACGTGGCAGGCGGGCTATCAGGTTCATTACATCTTCGTACATCGGATCCCAATAGTCTTTTTTATTCATGCCTTCGCGGTAACGTCTTGCAAAAACCGATTCAGTTTGCAATGCCATAATAGCCATACTGAACTGTGTCATCGGGTGGGTTTTTGCCGGCAGCATATCAAGCATATCAAAAACATGCTTGGGCACCATGCTTCGCATGGTCCATTCTTTATTGATAAAATCAATTTGCTCTGCAGTAGGAATCTCTCCGGTAAGCAAAAGGTAAAACATAGCTTCGGGTAGGGGTTCCAGGCCACTTTCTTTATTCTGAGCAAGTAATTGTAAAAGTTCGGGTATGGAGTAACCGCGGAAGCGGATACCTTCTTCAGGGTCGAGTTTGGAAGTTTCGGTAACCATACCGATCATTCCTTTCATACCCTGGTAAACCTGTTCAACGTTGTACTGGCCAAGCACAAAATTTCCATGTTCTTTAACTAAGTTCTTAATCTCAGCGCCCATTGGCTGAGCTTTATTAATAAAAGCCTTCTTGATAGGATCCATCTCTGCTCTAAAATTTTATTGACTGTTTTAAAAAAAGCGTGCGAATTTAATCAAATACTATTAACCATTAAAGGTTGAAATGGTTTCTTTTCAGAAGAACAATAGTGCCACGATGATGTAACGGTAATGTGCATACCGCGTTTACGGCCGGCTTTATATTTTTCATCAGAAATATTAATTTGTTTGAGCAATATTACCAGTGCTGTAATAAATCCGGCAATAAATATGATCCAGATAATTTTTTCAAATAATTTACGGAATTTCCGTTTGCTGGATGTTTTCTTTTTGACACGTATACGTTTACGGATTTTTACACGCCTGCGCCTTCCATGATGCTCACCATGCCCGGCTTCAGCCTCTGTTGCATCATCTGTTAATGCATCTGATTGTTCAGCATCGGAATTAAAATCACTTTCTGCTGATTGATCATCTTCCTTCCCCGGCTTGTTTTCATTTTCCATTGCCTTTACTTTTAATTTTTCTTGAATACTATTGAACGAACAACCTCTTCAATATGCTATTAAAATACAGTCAAATTTAACTGATAATTTATCTTAAAAATTTGAATTGCCTTCCTTTGAATACTGCTGAGTTTCCAAGAGCTTCTTCAATGCGCAGCAACTGGTTATACTTCGCCATGCGATCGCTGCGGCTAAGGCTTCCGGTTTTAATCTGCCCGCATCCAAGTGCCACAGCAAGATCAGCAATGGTGCTGTCTTCAGTTTCGCCTGAACGGTGACTCATCACTGTAGTGTACATTTTCGATTTAGCTAATTGCACTGTATTAATGGTTTCAGTAAGTGAGCCAATCTGGTTTACCTTTACCAATATGCTATTGGCTATTCCCTGGTCAATACCCTGTTGCAGTCGTTTTACATTAGTAACAAATAAATCATCGCCTACTAATTGAATTTTATTTCCCAATTCATTGGTCATAAGCTTCCAGCCCTCCCAATCATCTTCAGCTAAACCATCCTCAATTGAAATAATCGGATAGCGGTTACACCAGTCTTTCCAGAAAGCAACCATTTCGGCCGATGATAACTGATCACCTGTTGATTTTTTGAAAACATATTTTTTAGTTTTCTCATCATAAAATTCGGTAGTGGCCGCATCCATAGCAATGTAAATATCATGCCCCGGCTTATATCCTGCAGCTTCAATGGCTTTCATTACCATTTGTATGCCTTCTTCATTCGATTTTAAATTAGGGGCAAATCCTCCTTCATCTCCAACATTTGTCGAAAAGCCTTTATCATGGAGCACTTTTTTCAAGGCATGAAAAACTTCAGCTCCCATACGCAATGCTTCGCTGAATGCATCAGCATTGGCAGGCATTATCATAAATTCCTGGAAATCGATGGAGTTATCACCATGAGCGCCACCGTTTAAAATATTCATCATGGGCAGTGGCAGCTCATTAGCGCTAATGCCGCCAATGTAACGGAACAGAGGTAAGCCCAACTCCTGTGCGGCAGCATGCGATACAGCAAGCGAAACACCCAAAATGGCATTGGCACCCAGGTTCGATTTGTTGTCAGAATCATCCAGCGCCAGCATCATGTTATCAATGTCGGTTTGAGCAAATACCGATACGCCCTGCAATATTTTTGCAATAGCAACATTTACATTTTTAACTGCCTTGGTTACGCCCTTGCCACCGTAACGTTTTTTATCACCATCACGTAATTCTACGGCTTCATGCTTGCCGGTGGAGGCGCCCGAAGGCACTGCTGCCCTGCCTATTACACCGTTGGCTGTAATGATGTCAACTTCGATGGTTGGATTGCCCCGCGAATCTAAAATCTGTCGGGCATTAATGCTGCTGATTGTACTCATGATGTTGTTATGTCTTTATTTGTTTATTGATGGATTATTAATTGCTGGTAAACATCAGTTGAAAATGATGATGCTAAAAAATTGGGCGTGCAAACGTAAGGGTTTGAAGTAAAAATAACAATGATTAGTTAAGCAGTATTTGGTCTAATATAGCATATCTGTTGATAGATTTTTTTTTTTGAGCAGTCTGCTTAGGCCACTTGCGAAATACAGTTTAGTCTTAATATGTGAATTTCTTCTTGTAAAGTGTGCAATTAAATACAAAGGCCAGCCAGCTGAATTAGCGGAAGCATTTTAAATAACATGTTGTTGTTTGCAATTAATATCAATTTAAAAATGGGCCGTTGGATATTAGAATAATTTTGTGGCATAATTTTTTATTGACTTTCTATATGAACAAAATTGTAGCAGGATTAGTATTAGTAATATTTATTTCAATTCAGAGTGCATCTGCACAGCAATATCAGACAGGCGTAGGTTTCAGGTTTGGCTTTGATAATGGAGTAACTGTAAAGCATTTTATTGCCGACAAAAATGCCATTGAAGGTATATTGTCATTTTACCGTGAAGGTTTACTGATTACCGGTCTTTATGAAATTCAGAATAACAAAGCATTTAAAGTTGAAAATCTGGATTGGTATTATGGAGCAGGTGGGCACTTAGGTTTTTGGGGAGATGATCATTCTCCATACGAAGATGATCATTCAAGCACTACAGTATTAGGTATTGACGGAATTATTGGAGTTGAGTACGTTTTTAAGGAAGCACCAATAAGCCTAAGTCTTGATTTTAAACCCATACTTAACCTGATAGGTGATGCCGGTGTTTATGGTAATTTAGGCTTTAGTGTTCGCTACACCATTAAATAAACATCAGGGTATACTTTATTTACTCAAACCAGGAATATAAATCTGTAAGGGTAAGCTTACTTTTTTGTTGACTGTTCAAGTCTTTAATAACCTGGCCTTCGCTCATTTGTATTATACGGTTTCCATATTGATGCGCATCTTTTAAGTTATGAGTTACCATTATGGCTGTAAGCGAAAAGTTGCTTATAACCTGTTTTGCATTTTGCATTAACAGGGTTGATGAACGCGGATCGAGCGCTGCAGCAGGTTCATCCAATAATATAATTTTTGCTTCGGCCATTACAGCCATAATTAATGTAAGTGCTTGTCGTTGACCGCCACTTAGTGTTCCCATTTTCTGACCTAGTTTGTTTTCAAGGTTCATTTTCAAAATGGAAACTTTTTCTGCAACCTCATTTCTAAATTTTGGGGTAATACCAATGCGTAATTTTTTTGA
>JBGARN010000116.1:0-12791 GCA_044230205.1 Bacteroidia bacterium | reverse complement strand
CATATACAATTTGATTCAATATCATATAAAAGAGTATTTCACTTTTTCACAGTCTGATAAAAAAGGTGCAATGTTTCTTTTGCTGCTTATTGTTCTCTTAATCGGGGCAATTGTAGTTGTAAAATTTACTCCTTCCCGGGAAACTGATTTCAGTGCTTTCAAAAAGGAAATTGCAATGCTTGAGAAAAACGCCCAAATGCAGATTGAGAAAAACAAGTTGGCTGCATCAATTAATAAAACGGAAGCAATTAATACTGATGCCAGCTACAATAAAAATTCAGGTCTGTTTAAATTTGATCCTAATAATTTACCGGATACATTATGGTTGAAGCTTGGCTTGAATCAAAAACAAATTGCAGTTATTAAAAATTATGAAGACAAAGGTGGCCGTTTTTACAAGAAAGAAGACCTGAAAAAAATTTATAGTATAACTCCTGAATTTTATGCAACTGTTGAACCATTTATTGTAATTGAGAAGTCAAAACGGGACAATAAATACTTCAGTGAAAACAAGCACATTAACAAAAGTGAAACTTACAAACCTGAAGAGAAAAAGCAAGAACATGAAATCAAACCTATTGACTTAAATATTGCAACTGAAGAACAGTTGGATGCCATACCTGGAATAGGAAAATTTTTTGCTAATGGTATTATTAAGTATCGAAATCTTCTCGGAGGTTATTGTGATAAGAAGCAGTTATTGGAAGTGTACAACTATTCAGATTCATTGTATAATGTTACTGAAAAGTACTTTTTTGTAAATAGAGTTTATATTAATACCATCAATGTTAATTGGAACAGCAAGAAGGAATTACGGCATCCTTATATTACTTTCGAAATGATTGATAAGTTATTTGTTTACAAAAAAGTGAATGGCCCGGTTACCAATTATGAGCAATTAAAAAAAGCCATGCAAATTGATGATGCAACCCTTGAAAAAATAAAAGTCTATGTAAGATTTACAGATTAATCTACAAGCCTTCATTGGCATTTAAAAACTTTACGTAGAAATTAAAAGGGGTGGTTTTATAACCACCCCTTTTATTAATTAATCAATCTTAAATGCCTGTTTATACAGAACAGCCGAGCCTGAAAGAATTTCAAACCTGTAAAGCCCCTGCTGATAGCTGGAAAGATCCATGTCATAATTGAGATCACCTAAATTAGTATCGAAGTGTTTTTCAAAAACAAGTTTTCCGGTAGCATCATACACTTTTAAAATTGCCTGCTTTTCAATACCGGAAGCTTGCAGGTGCATAGTTCCGGAAGTAGGGTTTGGGTAAACATTCATTTGTGCATTGGCTATTTCCGGTAGCATAAGTTTACAATTTACGATTACCTGTACACCGGTTGAAATTTTGGAACATCCGTTGGTATTGGTAACTCTTACAGTATAGGTACCTTGAGTCTTTGCATAATATATTTTATTTGTTGCACCACTTACATTAGTTCCATTTTTGCGCCATTGATAGGTAAGCCCTGTTCCGCTATTGGCTGTAAACTTAACGCTATCGCCAGCGCAGAATGTGGTTGAGCCTGTAACCGTAATTGTTGCATTAGGCAATGGATTTTCAGTAGTTGCTACTGAAGTAGAGGAACCTGTGCATCCATTAGCATTAGATACAGTTACTCTATAATTTCCTGTTGTATCAACAATAATACTCTGACTGGTTGCTCCATTATTCCATAAATAGGAAGAATATGAAGTAGTTCCCAGTGTTACCGACCCGCCATCACAAAATGTAGTTGAACCTGTTGGTGTAATAACCGGTGTGGGATTAGCATTTACGGTAACTGTCTTTTTAGCTGAATTGTTGGAACATCCATTAGTATATGAAACTGTTGCTGTATAGTTGCCTGATGAATTGATATTTATTGCCTGCGTACTTGAACCGTTGCTCCATTGGTATCCTATTCCTGAAGCCGCAGTAAGAGTAACACTGCCACCCGCGCAAAACGTTAAAGGACCACTGGCCGTAACAGCCGGAACCGGAGGGTATTCGCAAAACTTAATAAAGGTATGATTGTAGCCGCTGTATGCTTTGTAAGACGTTCCACCAATATATACTGCCCCGTAATTATCAAATGCCATAAATGGACGATAATCATAATAAGGATAAGTGGGATTCTGAGAAAAATTACGATCATAATTATATAGCCACAGCTGAGTTCCAAGGCTGTCATATTTTATTAAAGTCCATAAGGTATCCTGCACTGACAGGGAATATACATTTCCTCTTGAATCAGCATATACATCAAAACCATAATTGTATAAAGCTGTATTATTGGTATTCTCATAAAATTTAATCCACGATTGTGTGCCACTTGTGCTCAATCTTACTGTAAAAACATCCGTATCATATACCACTGCATCTTTTCTTTCAATTCCGGTGGCAATTAAGTTAGTGCCGTTTAAACAAAGTTTATATACCGTTTCAAATGTTCCCAGTGTTGTTAGTCCATTGTATTTTTTGGTAAAATCAACGGTGCCAGCCGAATTAATTTTCACCACCACGGCTTCATAATATTCAGGTGAGCTGCTGTAATAATATCCTCCAACATATGCATTACCTGAATTATCAACCACTATATCATACGCTTCGTCTGCATTATTAAAATTTCCTCCACTTAATAGCTTGGAGTATTGCAATACACCATTGGTGTTGTACTTCAATACCGTAAATTCATAGTTTTTATTGGTAACAACTGCTGCACCTGCTACATAAACATTTCCTGAGTTATCTACATCTATAGCATTGGCATAATCGTCTGAATTTACCCCCGGTGCTCCTGTAAAATCAGCTACCCATAAGCGGGCGCCATTAGGGCTATATTTCAGGGTATATATATTGCCGGCTTCAGCAGTGCTTTTTATTCCTTTGCCTGTAATGTAAATGTTGCCGCTATTATCATAATCAAGCTCATAGGCTACATCCTGGCCACTGCCCGGGGCATTATAACTTGCGCCCCAAACTGTAGCACCTGTAGTGGCATTATACTTTACAAGTCCCATGTAATTTCCCCTGCTGCCACAAACATAAACTGCATTATTGGCTGCATCATACTTTATATCGTAGGCATGAAAAGAATTGGTGTTAAAATAATTTTTCCACACAATTTCTCCATTCCTGTCAAGACGATAAACAACCATATTACCGGCATCATATGCATATCCTGCTGCATAAATACTTCCATTATTATCAACTACATAATCATACAGATAATCTTGTCCGCCAGTATATTCAGTTTTAATAATATTCGACCATGTTTCATTACCATTTGCATCAGTCTTTACTATTTTACTGGGCTCGGTTGAATAATAATTTTTTCCTGTAATAAAAGTTTCACCATTGTTTCGTGCGGCAATTGCTGTGCCATAACAATAGTTGTTCACATCATACCAACTCCATTGCTTTACTAATCCATTTGAAAATCTGCTCGCAATCATAACATCATAATCACTATACGAAGCATACACCCTGTTAGCCGAATCAATAGCAATGTCAATAGGATAATTTGTACTGGCGGGCTCGCCTTCCTGTGCAGTTGCAGTAGTGTTGCCATTGGTTGGATTGAGCTTAAGTATTGAATAAATATTTCCTACTGCCGGAACCACCTGCTGTCCTGCGGCAAAAATATTTCCATTATTATCAACAGCAAAAGATTGAAGATAATCATTGGTATTACTGCCGCCATCAATATTTTTGGCCCATTGTTGATTACCCGGGCCGTCATATTTAATTATTTCCCAATCGTACCCTGTAGTTCCGAAATAACCATATCCGGTAGCGTAAATTATGGTACCTGCTTTGTTTACATAAAGCGATTTGGCATAATCATTATTTGAATTACCATCATAATCTTTTAGCCATACCTGGTTGCCTGCCGAACTAAGTTTAAGCACATAAATATTCTGTCTTGCTGTTCCGTCTTTATAGGCATCGCCACATACATAAATATTACCTATGGTATCTGCAGCAATAGCAGCTATGTTTTCACATTGCCCGGTAACAAATTCATGAAGCTTACCCCAAATAAGTGCACCGGTTGTTTTGTTATATTTTGCAACGTGTACCTTGCAACCCGATTCATTTCGGGTACCTGCAACTATAGGATTTCCTGATTGATCAAATGAAATGGCATACCCTGTAGTAACATAAGAGCTTGTGGTGTCAGAAATTGACCAGCTTATGGTGCCATTAGTGGCCACTTTGGTAAGCCACATCCGGTTACCTAATGCCGGATTATAACCAAAGCCAGTAAAATAACAGTTGCCTGATGCATCAATAATTAAATCTTCAATTGTTGAATTGAAGTCGTAGGAACCGTTTCCGGCACTGTTATTATTTACACCATTCAAACGCCATTGTTCAATACCATTGGCGTTGTACTTTATCAGATAATAGTAGTAGTTATTAACACCCCAGGCATAAGCATTCCCGTTGTTATCAAGCAACACGTCTTTAACATCGGAAGTGGTTAACTGACCAAATGATTTGTCAGTAATAAGCGAAGGAGTTTGTGCAACAGTGTGTTGAACAATTGCAAGTGTTGTTATAAGCAACACACTTAAGATTGTGATTGACTTTTTCATAGCAATTAGTTTTGAATAATGGTTATTTGATAAGAATATAATTGATATATAAAGAATATACCAGTTATAAAAATTAATAATTTACTTCTTGGTTATTGTAAATAAAATACCTTTTGGCAATGGTTGTTCTTTAATCTGTGGCATTATTACCAAAGCGGTTTTTAAAAGAACGTTTAAATGTATAAATTTAATTCTAAAAGCAACAATCTTTGATTTAGGTTATTCCTGAATAGAATAATAGTTTTGAGCCATGAACCTTTTCCGGTCATCTGGATTTTAGATTGCCGGTTACAAATAAATTGACACTTATGTTCTATAAATTCAATGGTTATCAACCTATTGTTCATCCGGATAGTTATGTGCATCCCCAGGCTGCCGTAACCGGTAATGTAATTATTGGCAAAGATGTGTATATCGGCCCTGGAGCTGCATTGCGGGGCGACTGGGGCGAAATAATAATTGAAGACGGATGTAATGTTCAGGAAAACTGCACCATACACATGTTTCCGGGTGTAACAGTTTTGCTTAAGCAAGGTGCGCACATTGGGCATGGAGCCATTGTGCATGGAGGAACCATAGGTAAAAATGTATTGATAGGCATGAATGCAGTTATAATGGATAATGTAATAATTGGTGATAACAGCATTATCGGGGCTTTATGCTTTGTTGCAGAAGGAATGCAGATACCAGAACGCAGCCTGGTGGTGGGTAACCCGGCTAAAATTATTAAGCAGGTGAGTGATGAGATGATAGCATGGAAAACAAAAGGAACAGCATTGTACCAGGCACTTCCTGCAGAATTATACGCAACACTTGAAGCCTGTGAGCCCTTGCATCAAATTCCTGAAAACCGGCCACAGCAGCAGGATATTTACAAGTCGTGGAAAAAACAATAATCTTATTTTTTAGAAAAATGCCCGTGCTTGCACTCCCCCGGTATGAACAGTTTTTACACCCTGCGATTTACGGCCATCATAAGTTATGCTTATCTGAAGAATTTTTGAAAGGTTGCGCTGCATATTAAGATTCCAGGTAAGATTCAATCCTTTTTGTAAACCTTCAAGCATTTCATATGCTAATGGGCTGTTGGAGTCGGAATTGTAACTGATATTAATATAATTGAATCGTGCTGATAAAAGGCCTTTTTTTATGCTGCTGAATTTTACTTCAATACTTGATTTATTCTGTATGGCATGTTCACCTATTTCACCAATTGAATTTTTTTTATCGGAATAACTATGGGATAAAATTGTTCTGAAAACTGAAGTTGGCTGTATACTCAGGTTGGGTTCTATGCGGTAATAATTAATAAGAAAATTACGATT
The DNA here is from genome assembly GCA_044230205.1 of Bacteroidia bacterium. Classification (GTDB taxonomy): domain Bacteria; phylum Bacteroidota; class Bacteroidia; order AKYH767-A; family OLB10; genus JAEUTH01. The sequence continues at coordinate 6,872 of JBGARN010000116.1, read as the reverse complement.
AGAAAAGTACTCAGAATTGCTTCGCTTATTGCCATATTCAAACAAGGCAGCCACTCCTAGTACTTTTGTGAAATTCCACCTTGCATTAACCAGGTTGGATTTTGTTGTTCTAATTTCAAAACCATTAGTTAGTAATGTTTTGTTTTTCAGATTCTGGAAGGTGTAATCAGCTCCAAATTTGCTGCTCGTTCGGTTGTAGAAAATGGTATTACGTAAGCTGGTATTGTTTGAAATTAAGTTGGTATCGGATATGTCAAGGATAACCGGATTAATAGCTTTTAGCAAATCAGTCTGTAATGTTTTATTATCAAACTGAACTGCAAATTGTGCAGCAAATTTTGCAACCAGTTTTTTTGTTTTTGTATCCTGTTTAATAAACGCTGCCGGATTAAAGTTCAGGACATTGTTAAGTTGGTTGGTAATAGTTTTAATGTATTCATTAGTCGGAACAAAAACCCTTATGTAGTTGGCCTGGTCGGTAAAGGCAGCTACATCAAACTCGTTCAGTTGTTTTACGCTATCATTATTGTAATCGGTCCAGGTATAAACTCCCGTTCCCGGTGCTACTTCCACATATGAATACTCCTTCTTAAGTTCCTGTCCGGTGCCGGCCTCATAATAAATATTAAGATTAATACCCCCTTTAAGTAGTTGAGTTCTGAAATCTATTTTATTTAACAGGGTATTGGCTGCAGGCGTTTTAACAGCCACCGTATCCGTAATTTTTAAACTCCGGTAATTACTGCCTGCTGTAAACGATGTGTTGTTTTTGCCTTCAATTGTTATTGAAGCATTTACATTGTCAGCAGTAGTTGCTCTTTTAAATGAAAATGACTGTACGCTATAATCATACCTGCGGCCGGCACCTAATTGATATTTTATCTTTTGGGTACTTTCGATATTGTTCACGTAGGCATCAAACTGCTGAAAATAAAAACTGGTTGCTGCCAGCGTATCTCCGGCATTTTTTATTTCGTTATGTTCCAATTCATGCTTTACGCCAATAACCACGTTCTTAATTTTTTTTGACAAATCAATTTTATCTTTCAGGTAATCTGATGTGTTGGTGGCTGCATCAGCATGCATAAAGCTGCCTTCAAAAACTACTCTGAAATTTTTGAAGCTGGTGTAGCCATTCAGCAGGTTTCTTATTCCAACATAATCCTGTCCTTTAAAGTAACTTTTCAGCTGGTAGTTTATTAAATGAGCCTGTGCTTTTTGTATCCCGAAATTGATGCCTGATAGGAATTCATAACCTTTTATTTTTGGATCAATAATATTCCAGTCGCGGTTAAATTCTACAGGACGGTAAACTTCTATAGGCTTGAAGTTTTCATGTACAAATTCTGTTTCAACGTTGCTTAGCGTTTTCCAACCTGAATCGGGCTTGGCTTTATTCAACCAACCGGTGTGAAAAATTTTTCCGTTTACCGCAAACCCCTGGTTGTCTTCCTGGTTTTTGTCCGAAAAGAGATTGATATCCTGGTTACTGTATGCTGTTTCAACAGTGGCTTTTGTATTCTTTGAAAAATCGTAATCAGCAGCAATGGTTAGCATTTGCCGCTTTTGAGGAGCAATTAACAATGTAACAGGTTCATAACTTCCTTGTGGAACACCACCTGCCGGGGCCACCCATTGATACACTTTCCCGTTAACGGGAGATATTACCTGTATGTAATTTCCTTTATTGGCTCCTGTTAACGTAAACCCTATACGATAAAATGAACTGTCGGGTGAAGTTGAGTAAACATATACAGGGCTGTAAACTATTCCGTTGACAGTAGTGTCGGTTTTTTTGTACAAAACTTCGTTATTGTTAAATGCAATACTGTCAATATTTAGCTGGTAAGCATACTGAATGCTGTCACCAACTGCTGCCAGAATTTTCTTATCATCTTCTGTTAAATCCTGCAGCAAAGGCTGATTTTTACTGTCCTGTTCAGAGTAAAAGTTAATTCGGGTCCGGAGTTTATTAGATACAAATTCATCATTCAGATAAACTAAACTGCGCACATAGCTTTTATCACTGTATTGAAATTCGGCAACTATACGCTTGTCTTTCGTAATTAGCCTGTTAGAAGTAAATGTTATTTCTGCAGTATTATAATCAATTATGTAATCAAAGTCTTGCCCTCGTTTCATCAATTCACCATCTATGTATATTTTTTCTGTTCCTGATAAAACAATAATGAAGGTTTCATTGTCGGCACCACGTAACCTGTAGGGGCCCTGGTTAGCTTCTATGCCCTGAATGGTATTTCTTGCATATTTTCCTTTTGATATAGCTACAGCACCGGTAACACTCATATCACTTTTTTTTTCCTTGCTAAGGGCAAATGTGTTGGATACAATTCCACCCTGGCCTTTTTTAAAGAAATTCATAAAGTTTGAATTAGGCCTGTTTAATTCAAAATCGCCTGCAAGTATCCGTGTTTGCTGGTTCGAAAGCTGGATATAAACCTTGTCAAAATCCTGAAGTTGTTGCGTATTGCCATCAGGCTGCAAGGGAATATTATTGTCAGTTATAGCAGCAGATATTTCCCAGTTTTTATTCAGCTTGCCGGCTAATTGCAAGTTAAGACTTGAATTGACCACTACATCCTGGTTATTGCCAAATGATATTCCACGTGATATACTGCCAGTGTGATTCATGGAAGACATTTTAAAAAAATCGTTATCGCTGTTATCAGGCGTATATTCGTATGTTCTGTTATTGTCAAAAAATCGCTGTTGAACTTTTTGCCGGTCTTTGTTTGAAAAGGACTGTACCAGCAAAACAGGGAATACCCTGTACACAGCAGTTACACTATCAGTTGCGATTGATTTATAGCTTGCCGATGATTTATTCCAAACCAGTTTGCCTTCGGCATATAACAATCGGTAGGCTGAAGTATCAATTGATTTAACACCATCAATAAGCAAAAAGGAGCCGGGTACTATACTAAGCGTGTCCACGGTTATAGTATCAGATCTAACTGCAACGGCATGCCTGCATAAATTAGTTAATCGCTGCCCATGTAGCTGCAACCCAATGAAAATAAAAACTATAAGAGCTGATAACTTAAAGTTCACACGTTGTTATTCTATTGCAAATTAAGTAAACGTATGCAGGCATTAAATAATATTTTGAGGTGTATTATAACTGGTTGCTAAATCATACTTCAATCGTCAAAAGGGTGAAAATTGCTCTTTATTAATTCCAACAAAATCCTTGTTAATAAAGGTTTGAACTCAGCCTTTAATTTTTAAATTTGACGCCTCATTTATAAAAAACAGCACTATGAAAAAATTATTAACCTTCTTTCTTATTTGTTTAATGTTTGCTACCAATGGATTAGCACAATATTATTATGTTCCGCATCTTAATGCCGGTCAAAATCCAGGTGGACTTAACAACGATTCAGAATACCCTTTAGGGGGCGGATTACCTGCAGATTGGGTACAGATTAATACTTCGCCAACCAATACAACTCCGGTTTGGAGTCCGGTTCAAAACATTTCTTTTCCTTTTTCATTTAATGGTACAGCAGTAACACAGTTTAAAGTTTCCAGCTCAGCTATTCTGACATTTGATGTTGCTACTGCCTTAGCTGCTCCTACTTATACCAAAGCATCATTACCAAGCGCTTCAATACCTGATATGTCAGTTTGTATTTGGGGCCTTGCAGCTTTGGGTACTAATGATAATATCATGATGAAGGAATTTGGTACTGCACCTAACCGTCAGCTGTGGATTCAGTTTAATTCATATGGTTATGGAACAAGTGCTTCATCGGGTAGTCAGTATACTTATTGGAGCATTGTACTTGAAGAAACGTCTAACAAAATTTATATTGTTGATCAGCGTACAGGTGGCTATGCTGCAACTAAACTTGTTTCTGCAGGTGTACAGATTGATGCTTCAACAGCTGCATCGGTTGCTGGTTCACCGAACTTACAATCACTTGCATCTTCTGATGCTTCACCAGGAAATAATACATATTATGAATTTGTTCAGGGTACACAGCCTGATTATGATGTAGCAGCATTGTCTATTACCACCCCGGCATACTTGTTAGTTAGTACTCCTCAAAACATACAGGGTGATGTTATCAACTATGGAGTATCAACTATCACCAGCATGGATTTAAATTACCAGGTTGATAATGGTGCTGTTGTTACTTCAGCATTAACAGGATTAAATATTGCAAGTTTCAGTACTTACTCCTACGTTCATCCAACTGTATGGACTCCGGCAGTATCAGGAACTTACCAGGTTAAATTCTGGGTTTCTAATATTAACGGCAATGCCGATATGAATAATGCTAATGATACTGTAACTAAAGGATTTGGTGTAGCAAGTGCTTTGGTTCAACGTACCGTATTAATAGAAGAGTTTACTAATGCTTCATGTCCTCCATGTGCGGCACAGAATCCTGCGTTTGAAGCTATTTGCGATGCAAATGCCGGCAAACTTGCGCTGATAAAATACCATACCATTTGGCCAGGTGTTGATCCGATGAACGCATTTAACACAACAGAGGTGGCTGATCAAGTTAACTATTATAACGTTTCAGGTGTGCCACATGCAACTATGGATGGAATGGCCGTACCCGGAACCAGCTACCTTGGCGCTCCAGCCAATGTAAACCAAACTAATATTGATAATGCCTATAACAAACCTGCATTATTTGATATGACACTTGGAGGATTACTTGATATCACTAATGGTCAGCTTGATGTAACTGGAAGTTCAACTTCACATATTAATTTTCCTGCAGGTAATGTAAAAATTCGTGTTGCTCTGATTGAAGATCCTGTAGATTATGCTACACCTCCCGGAACCAATGGTGAAGATCATTTCCCTCATGTAATGCGTAAAATGCTACCTGATCCTGCAGGAACTACTATTCCTTTACCGGTTGATGGCCAGGTAGATAATTTCAACTTTACGCATATTATCGATCCGAGTTTTGTTATTGCCAATTTAAAACTTGTAGCATGGATACAGGACGATATTACACAGGAGGTTCATCAGTCAATTATGGTACCTATTGTTACAACAGCAATTGATGAGTTAAATGGCATGAACGCATTTGGTATTTATCCAAACCCGACTTCTGATATAAGTAAACTTGTATTTGAATTAAAGCAGAATGCCGATGTAACTGTTGCAGTTTATAACAGCGTTGGGCAACAAGTATTGTTTACCAACTATGGAAAGCTGAATGCTGGAAAACAGGTTTTGGAAATAAATGCTGATACCTGGAGCAGCGGCTTGTATTCAGTAAATGTTACTGTTAACGGAAAATCTAATATGCGTAAATTATTAATCGAAAAATAATTTGCCCGATTAATCGTCAACGACCCTTGTTCACTTCAGAATAAGGGTCGTTTGTTTTTATAGCAGTCCATATAATGAAGTATTGAGTTGGTTAGGCTATATTTGCACTTCAATAAAGAGCGTTAGATAATTAAAAAAAAATCAGAAATGTTAGTAGAACAGTTGTATACCAATTGCCTTGCAGAAGCGGCATATTACATCGAATCGGAAGGAGAAGCTATTATTATTGATCCCATCCGGGAAACAGAGCCATACCTAGAAAAACTTGCAGGGCGAAACGCAAAGCTGAAATATGTTTTTGAAACACATTTCCATGCTGATTTTGTTTCAGGGCATATTGATCTTGCCAATAAAACCGGAGCTACTATTGTATACGGCCCAAAAGCAGAAACGGCCTATAGGACCTATTCAGCAAAAGATGGTGAAGAATTTCAATTAGGGAAAATAAAAATTCGTGTATTACACACACCAGGACATACACTTGAATCAACGTGTTATCTGCTTATTGATGAAAACGGGAAAGACTATTGTGTTTTTACAGGTGATACTTTGTTTGTTGGAGATGTTGGCAGGCCTGATTTATTAGATGGAATAATGAGCAAAGAAGAGCTGGCAAGCATGATGTATCAATCATTAAATGAAAAACTTAAACCACTTGCTGACGATGTTATTGTTTATCCGGCCCATGGTCCGGGTTCATCGTGCGGGAAAAATATTGGTAAAGAGACCTGGAGCACCATTGGGCAGCAAAAGCAGATGAATTACTATATGCGCGAAACAGATAAGGATAAATTTATTGAAGTTCTTACTTCGGGATTAACGACACCACCTCCTTACTTTTTTGAAGATGCCAAAATAAACAAGAGAGGCTATGACAGTGTTGAAGACGTGGTAAAACGAAATATGAAAATGCTGGATGTGAATGAGGCTAAAGCTGCTATAGCTAAAGGAGCTATGGTATTAGATACTCGCGAGGCGTGTGAATTTGAAATGGGATTTATTAAAGGTGCCATAAACATTGGACTAAACGGGCAATATGCCATTTGGGTTGGAACGTTAATACCTATAGGCCAACAGTTAGTTCTTATTACCGATAAGGGAAAAGAGTATGAAGCAGTATTGCGTCTAGCAAGGGTAGGCTTCGAAAATATTTTCGGAATATTAAGTGGTGGTATTGATTCATGGAAAGCTGCCGGGTTGCCATTAGATACCATTAATTCAATTGAAGCTGAAGAGCTGACCGAATATTGTGCGCAAAAATCATATAGTGTGCTTGATGTTCGTAAGCCGGGTGAATGGGAAGCAGGTCATTTGCCTGAAGCAGAATTACTGCCACTTGGGAATTTGATGAACGAACTTGATAAGCTCAATAAGAATAGCAATTATGCCATTCATTGTGCCGGTGGCTACCGCAGTATGGTTGCAGCAAGCTTGCTAAAAGCAAAAGGGTATAATAATATAGTAAACGTAAATGGCGGATTTAATAAAATTAAAGCAGCAGGGTTGCCTGTTGTAACGGAAGTTGCCGTTTAAATAAATTTATTTGATG
>JBGARN010000115.1:0-13301 GCA_044230205.1 Bacteroidia bacterium | reverse complement strand
TCCAAAGATGGCAATAGTTGCCGAACCTGCCGAACTAAAAAGGCTTGCTTTGGTAACAGCAGCTGCGGTAGTATTTGCTAAAAGGATAATCAGTCCGGTAGCTGCCAGCATTATCATCATAATCATAGATGCTACCTGCACCTGTCCTTTGGCATTAACAGCAAAATTTGGTGCGAAGCCTTCTTTGCCTGAAAAATTAGGAAGCAGTGTAGGGAAAGAACCTATAAGAATTACGGCCAATACAGCCAATGCAAAAATGACTACAGATTTAACTGCACCAGTTTTAATAGCTATAGCTGAACCCTGTTCTCCGGTTTCCATGCTTTTGGCAAATTCAGGGTCTTTCATTTTTTCAAGAAATTCAGGGTCATTGTTAAGTTCTTTACCGCGTTTTAAAACGAAGATAATTCCAAACATCAAACCGATTATGGTAGCAGGAATACAAACCAAAAGTATCGCACTTAGTTTTACACCACTCGGAGCTAGTATAGAGAGCAAGGCAGCTGTAGCCGCAGAAACCGGGCTTGCCGTGATGGCTACATGTGCTGCAGTTACGCTCATGCTTAATGACCTTTCAGGACGCACACGGGCTTTTGTTGCAACCTCAGCTATAATTGGCATTATAGAATAAGATATATGTGCAGTACCGGCAAACAATGTGAAAAAATAAGTTACTAAAGGTCCCAGGAAGGTAATTTGCCCGGGGTGGCTTCGCAGTATTTTAGCTGCAACATTAACAAGGTAATCCATTCCTCCGGCTGCCTGCAATGAAGCAGCAGCAGTTACTACACTCATGATTATAAGCATCACCTCAAGCGGAGGGCTGGAAGGCTGCATCCCAAATGCAAACAGCATTATCAGCATTCCTATCATACCCATTACACCCAACCCAATGCCAGACATGCGCGAACCAATAAAAATACAGGTTAACAAAACTGCAAGCTGGAGGAAAATCATAAGTTGTCTATTATCAAATACTGATTTACAAGTATATGTGGTTAACAGATTTTTGGACTTCATTAATGTCACCGTACTTAGTGATATTAATTTGTTTCAGTTAATAATTTTCTGAGTTTATAAGCGCCATACATTGAAAGACCGAGTTAATCATCAAGTTTGGAATTTCTCAAAGGTAAATTAAAATGGATTTATTGAATCAAATTTTTTTTGCACTTAAAATTTCAATTAAATTATCAACACCTACTTCTTTTTAAAAATTTTATTGAAAAATAGCATGTCAAATCCGGTAATGAGTATAACCTCTCTGTCCGTGTCATTCTGATCCCGATGTTTCGGGAGCAGAATTCTTTGCTTGAGAGAAGATGCTTCCTTCGTCCGCATGACATTACGTGTGTGCCATTTATTCGGCAATCACTGTATTCTAAAAAAAATGTTATTCTGATAATTTTAATTTTGCCCCTTCATCACTGAGATTACTGATTTTAAAATGAGTATATGTTTCGTTGTGTGATTTTTTTTATCCTCCTGATACTCTATGAAGTATCATCATCAGTATTACATGCACAAAATTCTGATACATTTCAATCAATGAAAACAGGTGAGTCTTTAAATTTGATAATTGTAACCGACACCAACGCTTATATAGCAAACCAGCAAGCAGACATAAATAAGAATTCACCTGACACCGTGTTCTTAAAAAACGGAGATAAGATTACCGGAAGGATAATTTCCTTAGAACAAGGCAGGTTGAAAATTGACGCACAAGGACCCGGAATGGTCAATATACAGTGGCATAAAATTACCACGATAAGCGGAGGCTTGCGTTTATATAAAGTGGAAGACCAAAATGGTGTGAGATATATAGGTCTTATTAAATCTTCAACCGATACTGGTAAGATAATAGTTGAAAACGAGCAGCGTAATGAACTTATGATGGAAAATCTTCTGCGCATATTTCCCCTTGAAGATGAGTGGTACCGGGGATTCAAAGGTAGTGTGGGCGCAGGCATTAGCTACACCAAATCATCTGATGTGTTAACTGCCAACGCAGAGTATAATCTCTACTATGTTATTTCAAAGTGGAGGTTTAGGAATAATTTTTCTTTTATTTCAACTAAAACTGATGGAGAAGCACCATCACTTCGAATTGAAACTAATTTCCAGGCACTTTATGCTTTGCCGAATAAATGGGTTCTATCTGAAATAAACTCTTTTAACAGGAATGATGAGTTGGGGATTAAAGCCAGAATTTCATTTGGACTAGGAGGTGGTAACAATATTGTTCAAACCGACAGGCAAAGGTTGCTTATCCTTACTGGTATTATGCAGAATTCAGAAAAAAATATTGAATCAGATAAAGTGGTTTCAAATTTTGAATGGCCTGTTACTATTCAACATACTGTATATAGTTTTATGAGGCCGGATTTAACTTCTGCTATATACCTTGCATCATATGTTGGGATCACAGAAAAGGGTCGGTATCGTTTTGATTCGAACGCTGAAATTGCCTGGGAGTTTATAAAAGATATTAAATTACAAGTATCTGTTTACTATAATTTCGACAACAAGGTTGTGGAAGGAAAAACAAGCGAGCAGGATTATGGAACTGTTCTTTCATTTATAGTTGATTTGAAATAAACTTTAAGATATATGAGACATAAACTAATCATTGCAATCACCATTATTACCATTATCACCTTTTCACTTTTTGCAGTTGAAATTGCAGCAGCACAACAAAAATCTTCCCGGCCCAAAATTGGATTAACACTTGGTGGAGGTGGTGCAAAGGGACTAGCACATATCGGTATCTTACAGGCCATAGACAGTGCAGGCCTAAGAATTGATTATATTACAGGAACCAGCATGGGTAGTATTGTTGGTGCTATGTATGCAGCAGGATACTGTGGAGATGCCATTGAACAAATTGCTAATACGCTCGACTGGAATTTATTGTTTAGTACTTCTCCGCGTTTAAGTGCTATAAGTATCGAGGAAAAACAGGAGTACCAGAATTATGCACTTGAAATTCCTTTTATACATGGTAAATTTAAAATTGGGAAAGGAATAATTGAAGGTCAGGAATTGTGGATTAAATTTAATGAGTTGTTTGAACCAGTATATAATATACAAGACTTTAATAAGCTTTCAATTCCATTCGCTTGTATTGGAACTGATTTGGAAACCGGCAATGCTGTTGTAATGAATAAAGGAAATATTGTTACCGCAATCAGGGCAAGCATGGCAATTCCTTCAATATTCACTCCTGTAAAATATGATGAAAAATTACTGGTTGATGGCGGGGTGGTTAACAATTTTCCAGTAACAGTGGCCAAAAAAATGGGAGCCGACTATGTCATTGGTGTCAACCTGAACACCGGTCTTTCAAAAGCAGATAAGCTGGAATCTGCATTAGATATATTATTGCAAATAGGATTTTTTAAGGATGCCCAAGAATTTGAAAAACAAAAGAAAGCCTGCGATCTTTATATATTTCCGGATATGAAAGATTATTCAACCGGCAGTTTCAATTCAAGTGATTCCATTATTGCTATAGGAAAGGAAACCGGGAAAATCTATTTTCCCTATTTTAAAAAACTAGCTGATTCGCTAGAAGCCATCTACGGCAAAAGTAATTTTGTTAAGAACCGCTTACCTGAGTTAAAAAAAATTAATATCAGCAACTATTCGGTTGATGGACTAAAAAATACCAGTGAAAAATTTTTTCTGGGGTTGCTTAACCTTAAAAACAATTATGATTATTCAAATAAACAAATGGCTGACGCAATACGTAGAGTGTATGGTTCACGCTATTATAAAATGATCCGCTATGATTACCAATCCGGTGTTGATGGAAAAACTGAAATGCGATTTCATGCTGAAGAAAATCCTCTAACTGCTATTAAAACTGCTATTAATTATAATGACTTTACCAAACTAGGTTTAAAGCTAAATATCACTTCCCGTGATTTTTTACTTAATGAATCGCGCGCTTTAATAAGTGTACAGGTAAGCGAAAATCCACGAGTTTATCTCGAGTATTATAAATTTATCAATAAGAACCGGTCTACACGATTAAACGGAAACTTTTATTCCGAGGAAGTAGATTTTCCTGTTTATTCCGACTTTGAGTTATATCAGACACTGCGTAGTAAGTATCGATCCTTTGATTTACAAGTACAACATAACCTTGGTTTGTATTCCTATATTGGAATCGGCCAGCAATTTACAGTGTCAAATATCAAAACTACCGGATCGCCTGAGTTAATTTATAATGGCCAGAATGATTATTGGTATTCATATTCCAGCTTTGTGTTTAATAATACAAATGAAAAATATTTTCCAACAACAGGATGGAATGTAAATGCCCAAGCTGGATATGTATATAGTCAAGACCCCGATTTCAGTTATAGTTATGATAACCAAAATATAAATAGCGATACTTTAGGTAACAACTATAATGATTACATACGCCTCAACATTAAAGCAACACATGTTGCAGAGTTGCAAAAGAAACTTGCACTGATCAGTAATATGTCTTTATCATATATCATTTTAAAAGATCCATACATAGCAAATAATTTTTTAGTCGGAGGAGTTAATGATATTATTCGCAACCAGGTCACATTTGTTGGTTTAAATGAATCAGAAATTAAAACCGGAAGCATTGCTTCGGCTCAAATAGGATTACAATATCAATTGGTAAATAAAGTTTTCATTACAGGCAGAGCTAATATTGGCATGTACGACTTCCATGCAACAGGTTTAAAAAATATAACAGCAAAAAACAATTTCCTTTCAGGATATGGTTTAACCTTTGGTTACAATTCATTAATCGGCCCAATTGAGTTAACATTAATGTACAGTGATCAAGACAAACAGTTAAAAACGAGCATCAACCTTGGTTATAGCTTTTAATTTGAATTCAATTTCATTCTTGCTGATTGTTTGCGATTTCAAAATTTTTTCAAACTGCGTCATATATGAAATTGATAGCGGTATTTTCAAAAATTTAGCAGGAAGAGCAAATTTGATAAGATTCTTATTACGGGCCAATTAGTTATATTCACTTAATCCATTACTTACTGTGCATCTGGAATTTCCGGTTCAACCAGCTTTTTCAATTTCTCCAGCGATTCCTGCCATCCCAAATAGCACATCTCAACAGGAATAGCTGCAGGTATATTTTCCTACGTTATTTTAATTTCAGTTCCGCAAATTACCTTTCTCAGCCAAACAGAAGTGATCATTTCTCCGGGTAAATCAGGATCATCAAATGTGTCGGTATATTTTATAAATTCATTGGGAATTATTTCCAGGTACTTCCCTCCAAATGAATGCCCGTTACCTGTTGTGAAGTTGATAAATGACATTTTGAAACTACCGCCTGTTTTTACGTCCATACTATGTACTTCACATAAAAAACCATATGGAGGAATCCATGAAGCCATTGCAATAGGATTTGTAAATGCACGAAAGACTTTTTCAGGAGATGCCGTTAACACCCTGTGTAATGTAACACTATTTTCTGCCATGATTTTTTATTTATAGATTATTAAGCTGTTTGATTCGTTATATTAAACATCCATCGAATACCGAATTTATCCTTGCAGGTTCCCCAATAACCCCAGAATTCATCATGGGGAGCAACACCATCAACACCTCCTTCTGATAGCTCTTTATAAAGCCGGTCAGCTTCTTCTTTCGTGTCCGGATTAAGACTTATAGTAATGTTATTTCCTTCAATTAATTTATGCCCCATGCTTTCAAGCATGTCAGTTGCCATAAGCTGCGTTCCTCCAAGTATTGGCAATGCCACATGCATAACCTTCTTTTTATCTGCTTCCGAAAGTGGCGGCATTCCTTCCTGATTTGGCATATCGCCCATGCGCATTATCGGAGCTGAAAATTCTGTTTTTAAAACATTTTTGTAATGATTAAATGCTGCTTCAGCATTACCCATAAAATTGAGGTAAATTGATACGTAAGCCATAGTGGTTAATGTGTAATAATTGAATGAGTTTAATAGATGTAATGAATTTAGTTAAGCGAATATCATAAATCATTCCATTTAGGGAAATTATTTAACAACAAGTTAAAATTCTTTACAACGTTAGCGGGAAATGGTAAGGTTAATTTTAAAGTGATTTAACTTGCCTTAATTTCATGACCGGTTTGCTTGACAGCAAATACAAAGTAAGCGATAATAAAAATTGTTGCACTACCGGTTACTATAAACGTAGCTTCAGCACCAAACTGAAACCAAATCAACCCGGCAAATGAACTTGCAATCATGTTACAAATACTTTGAAATGCAGAAAAAGTTCCAATAGCTGTTGCCGTTTCCTGCTTGTTAGTAATATTACTAATCCATGCTTTGGTTATACCCTCTGTTGATGCTGCATAGATTCCGTACAAAAAGAACAGCCCAAAAAAGATATAAGTATTATTGCACACCGACATCCCGTAATACACAACAGCAAACAAACTTAGACCGATAAGAAACATTTTTTTTAGCCCGATATTATCTGCTACTATACCAGCCGGAAAAGCAAACAATGCATAAATTAGGTTATAGAATATGTAAACGCCAATAAGCAAAGTATCGTCAAGTCCTGCCTGTTTAGCTTTTAGCAAAAGAAAAACATCAGAACTGTTGAAGAGCGTAAAAGCTAAAAGTCCAATAACAAGTTTTCGATAGGCTGCAGGACTTTGTTTCCAGTAATTAAGAAAATAAAAAAGGTGTACAGAAGTTTTTGCTTTGGCTGGTAAATGTTGACTTTCTTTTAAGAAAAATGCTGCGCCAATTGCCAACAAACCCGGCACAAAAGCAATTAAGAATAGTGTTTTATAATCCTGTGGATGATAATACAGGTAAAGCAAAGCGAATGAAGGTCCTAAAACAGCTCCCAGGGTGTCCATGGAGCGATGGAAACCAAAAACTTTTCCTTTTGTTTCCGGAGTTGCCTCATGCGAAAGAATGGCATCTCTGGCACCAGTCCTGATACCCTTACCGAATCGGTCAATTGTACGCGCAAGGAATATCCAAAGGGGGTAAATAAAAATCGCCATCATTGGTTTTGAAACTGCACTTAGTGCATAACCAATTTGTACAAACGGTACCCGCCTGCCGGTTGCATCCGAGAGCTTACCGAAGTAACCCTTACTTAATCCTGCTGTTGCTTCTGCTAATCCTTCCAAAATTCCAATAAGCAAAATTGAAAAGCCAATTGTTTTTAAATATACAGGCATTATCGGATACAGCATTTCGCTCGCTGTATCGGTAAGTAAACTTACAACAGATAAAATCCAGACTGGCCTTGTTATGTATTTCAACTTGTGCTTTTATTATTCTGATAAATGATCATTCATGTATAACTTATAACTAAAGAGTAAAATGAATTTTAATTGATGCGATTTATAATATGCGTTGTTAACCACTTTATTTTTCACTCTTCGTAAAATTAATTATAAGTGTATTTTTCTAAACAGCCTGCTGTCCGAAAGTAAGCAGGTTATTATCAGGATCAAGAATTGAAAATTCTGATTGACCCCAGGGTTTCTTTTCCAATTTACCATTGGGATGAATGGATACCTTGTTATTTAGAAATGATTGATAAAGTTTATCAATATCATTTGTTCTGATATAAACCTGGCCGTAGTTTTCTTTTGGATTGATTTCCTTGAATTCAAAAAAATGAATTTGAACATTATCTTTTAAGAGCATCAGATAACCATCAAAGTCAGTATCGCCAAAAACCTGGAAACCTAATTTATCTGTATAAAAATCCTTAGTCACTTTTTTATTCCTCATTGGTAATTTCGGATGTACTTCTGTAAGCATATTCTTAAATAATTATGTGTTGATTTTAATCTTGAATTCAAATTTTATAACAATTGATTATTCCCGGCTCAATGACGTATCACAATCTTTTGCTCAGCTACACCCTGCTTTGTCATTACTTTAACAACGTAAATTCCGTCAGTTTCTATCCTTAAGTTGTTGATGCCTTGAAATGCAACGGTTTTAAGTATTTCACGACCTGCAACATCTTTAACTGTAACTTCAGCTTTTCCAGACGAAAGAAATAAGATCAATTCCCCGCTTGAAGGATTAGGATAAAGCAGTATGCCTTGGGGCTGTATATCATTTATAGAGAAAACCATAGTACCATAGTTAAAACTAAATGACTTGCTGCAAATGAATGAAGAATCATTAGGGTCCTGTATTATTAATGTGCCTGTGAATAAGGTATTATAAGGTACAGTGGCAGCTGCCGGGATTGATGCCAGGTAAAAAGCTGTTGTATACCCATTATTGGCATCGCCTGGTATACTTAAAAAAGATGGAATAGTTACAGAGTCATTCAGAACAATATATGGATTTGGATCCAGGATTGCAGTAAATAATGGACACACAATAAAGTGACTACTGCTGTTATATACAGTAACCTGCACTGAATTCTGATCAACAAATGCAGTATCAATACTGATCGAATCGCAAATAGTTTGAGCCTTTAAATTTTCTACAGAAAAAAACAGCAGAACAATTATTAAAAAAAAATTTTTCATCTTGGTTTGAGTTTAGCTTCCAAATCTAGTTTATGCATTAGTCATTGCGAAATTAATTTATTGATGTAACCCCAAAAAAAATACGTCTTAATATTAAAAGTTATGAAGTGCTTAAAATTAAATGTGGAATATAAAGTAATAGACTAATCAAAATTTAACTGTTTGATAAAAGTTTCTATACCCTGATTGGTGAATGGATATTTGCTTTCAGGAATATTCCTGTTTAGCTTTTTATACAATTCCTTCGCTTCTGTATTTCTGTCGTGCTTAATTAACTGCTGAATTGCCAAACAGTATTCATATCTTATAACATTAATCATATTTAATTCCTGAACACTGTTTGCAATTCTAACTACATCAAGATTGGAAAAATCGAATGAATTAATTCCGGCAATAACATAATCTGACCAATTAGTATTTTTTACCGGTACAACTTTGTCCATTAAAAAATAATGGTCAAAGTGCTCATCCAAACCCAGCTGGTCAGTTTTATTAAATGCAGTTGTGAAATAAATGTCCTTTTCAAATTTATTGGTTTCAATAAGATTTAGAAGTATTCTCCCCCCTCTTAGCATATAAGCATCCATATAATTTGGTTTAACAGTCCAGTTAAATTGACGATCATCCTTCTCAATTGGAATTGTTATAGTGGAATCATTCCATGTACAATATTCCAATGAGTCAAGAATATCTTTTGATAACGACAGCGCTATTTTCTTTTCCCTCAGCAGATAGTCAGGATACCAATTCGTATTCAATAAACTAATGTCTATTAGCACAGGTAGGAGTTGCTACTGCAGGTGTTTAAAATTTGCCTGTTTACTGCTAAAAACAAATCACCAAAACCATTTCTTTTTCTCCCTTCTGAAAATGCCCACCTTGCTGAATCCAATTTATTCTGGTTCATGTAGGCCATTGCCTGCGCTCCCCATATTGATGATATTTTAGAATAAGGATCAAGAACCAGATACGCGCCTTCATACTTTGGAGTTAACTTGTTTACAGTTTCAAATTCATGGCTTGCTTTCATGGTAAGCCTTAAATCCGCATTGGCCATGTCTTTGCCGTCTCTTGAATTTAGCCTGTCATATGCATAACCTAAAAAATAATGGGCTTCGGCATTGCCAGGCTCTAACTGTGCTGCTTTTTCCAAATACTCAACAGCCTTTTTGAAATCCTGTTCCTCAGCACTTTTTGCAAATTCTGCTTTACCCAATTCAAGCTCATTGATTTGCGCAGTAGCAACATCAACAAACAGCAGCAAAATAAATGCAACGAGCACTGAAAAGCGGCAGCAGACATTATTAATGCAATTAAAATTATTCATCGATTTAAATACCCGGGTCTTAAAACATTTCTGTAAATTATTAACTGCACCATTTAATTAGAGAATTAAAGAAGTAATACATATATATTTATATTTATTAGTATTTGTGTTATAAAAAGCTACCTGTCAAAAGATGCTTTAAAATAGTGATCTACGCCATTTTCTTTATCATAGTTGGTTAAGTCAATTTTTTCTTTAACTGATAACGCAAAGCTATTATCATTGATCCACGCAATATCATTTATCGTCCAGCTGTCTGAGTCAAATGATACCAAAGCTTTCAACTTGTAGTTGTTTTTAGATTTCACAATTTTCATTACTGAAATCATACACTGATTGTGTTCGGCCCAATTATTAGCATAAGATAAAAGGTAATTGTTTTTTGGAGAAATGCATAAAGCTTCGCAGGGATAGTCATAGCCAGAACTATAATAGAACTCCTTTCCGGTTTGTTTATCAATCAGCAGCAGCATGCCTAATTCATTGCGCCCATCAATATTCGAAACTATATACAAATTAAGCGGGTCAAGAAATCCCAAATAATAATTATAGGGAAAATCATCTGTTATTCTTGTATTATAAACCTTTTTATCACTATTAGTTTTAATTATAAAAGACGTATCGGTCCAGGCAACTTTTGATGAGTCAGTATTAATTTTGGAATGATACTTTTTCCTGTATTCAGAAAATTCATTCTTGCTTATGTCAGAAAAATTCAAGCTTATCAGTTGTAACGTATCAAAAGCCCCTATATAACGCGACCAGTCTGTTGAAGTGTTTGTAATGCTGTCATAAATAAAATAAGAAGCAGTATCAATTGAAATCTGGCCATAGCTTATTGATGAAAAGGACAGGGAGAAACAAATTGATAACGCTACTAAAGCATCTCTATTTATTATATTAAAAGCAGCCTTACTGATCAGTTTTAAAATCATCAACCTCATTTGCGCAATTGGTAAATTAAAATCAGAAAGTCTTTCATATCCGGAATTAATAAGATCATACAAATATGTTCAAAAAAGCATTGGGCCAATTGAATATTATCATATATACGATGAATTAGAAATATATTTTCTTGAGAAAAGAAGAGAAGCAGATTATTACAGTGCTATAAATGCACATTTCTAATCAGGGCTTCACAATAAAGCCATAGGCTAGCATTAGTATATACGATATTATCAACGTCATTTTTTAAATAAAAACTCCAATGGAATATTTAATCTCTTATTCCAGGCTTTTTCGCTGTGATCTTCACCGGGAAAATAATTCGTAACCCAATTACTATTTGTAAATCCCTTGCTTTTCATTGTACTGTCTACCTGCAATTGGATACCGGGATATAATGAATCGAGAGTCTGATCACCACAGTCAAAATAAATTTTGTGATTTTTAGGACTGGGTAATTTTTTATCCAGGTATTTAATCATGGAATTTGGAACCGGATTATTATCTAAAGTATAAACACCTGTCCAATGAGTTGATAAGCAAGCAGCACCTCTGAATATATCAGGATACTCGCAAATAGCATATGTTGAAATAAGACCGCCCATACTGCTACCAGCTATAAAGGTATGCTCCCTGTCTGTATAAACTGAATAGTTCTTGTCAATGTATGGTTTTAACTCCCTTACAATAAATTTAAGGTAATTGTCAGATTGCGGTTTAAAATCCCCAATTGTTTTACCTGCAATTTGCAAGCGAATGGTAATCGTATCTTTTTCTGATTGTGTTAATTCTTCAAAAGGCTTTTGAGGAAAGTAATCAGCATGCCTTGTTGCTCCGCTATTCCATATTCCAACAACAATAAATTTTCTGATTTTATCAGCAGCAAATAATTCCGAAGCCACATCATCAATATTCCAGGCCTGCTTATTCCAGGAATTTTCAGGGTCGAATAGCATTTGTCCATCGTGCATATACAACACATCATATTTTAAAGAATCAGAATATCCTGCAGGCAACCAAATATCCACATTCCTCGGATCTGCATATTTTGATTTAAAATTTTCAAGGCGAACAATTTTTCCGCTTACAACTTTTGGAATAGAATTTTGTGCTATGGATTGCATAAATAAAATCAAACAAGTTATCAATGAGCTTAAAATTTTAATATTAAGCCTTCTGCATATTCTTTTCATTATCTAAATTAAATTCAGAACTATACCTGCTAATATATTGTTCCCACCAGGTTTTACAAAACTTCCCGCATTCTTAAGATGCTACATTAAAGAGCCCGGTTTATAAAAAAATAGGCCTTTACTCAAAGCTATCGAAGCTCCCTGGCAAAGTAAGAAAACTATTCCCAAAAAATTTATCTTAAAGTTGAACAGCATTGTAGAGGCTGAAATTAGCTTGTTGCAGTTAAGCATTTGTCTTATTGGAGTTAATACAGTTGACAATTCTGTCAGAAGAACATACAAGGAATTCCGTTTTTCATTCTAAGTCGGAAGTGGTGGCAAAAGCGATAAAGGGCAAGATTGTTTGATGTTCGCTTAATTGAATATTTAAAAGATATTTTCTATATCATTGCTTTATGAAATTAAAACTAATACTAATAGCAGTTTCATTTCTTTTGATTTTACAAAAAGTAAATGGACAAAGTTTTTCATTGCAAGCCAATCCGGGCGGCACTATAAATAATGGAGATACTATAATTGTTTCCGGCACAACCAATGATTTAGCTTTATTCGGACTGTTAAATGTTACCAACAATTCCGGTTCTGTAAAATCAGTTTCAGTGGAACGCACCTTTCTGAATCTTGTGCCCGGAGCTGAAAATGCTTTTGCATGGGGTGTAATGATGTATCCTCCTTTCATAAGTATTTCAGTTGATCCGGCAATTATTAATGCCGGTGCTACAGATAGCTCATTCCAGACCTGGTATTTCATTAATAATTCCCCGGGCATTTCTTATATAAAATATCGATTTTATGATGACGCCAATCCTGCTGACAGTGCATGGGTGGTGTTTGAATTTAATGTAGCGCAGGTGGCAGGCTTGGACGATGAACTACGTTTGAATGCAGCAACTGCTTACCCTAACCCATCCAGCGGAGTATTTACAATTGATTTACCTGCAAATTTTAGCACTCCAATTTTTGCAGAAGTTTATAATACACAAGGCAGTTTGGTTATGAAAAAAGGTTTTTACAGTGGAACAGGTAATTTTGCTATTGACCTTCTTAACCAACCCGCAGGCAGGTATTATTTAAAATTAATGATTGATGAAAACACTGTTTTTAAAACAATTGAGTTGATAAAAAACAAGTAAATCTTCCCTCACCTGTTACAATAGAATAACTTTGTTTTTTAGGCGACACGTTCTGCGCTACAGGCAGGCTTAAGAAATTACTTAGTGCTGTTTAAAATTGTTTTTCAAAAATTTTTGCCTGCCAATAAGTTGATTGTTTTCAAACAGCATTAACAGATAAATGCCCTGCTCCAG
>JBGARN010000114.1:0-13572 GCA_044230205.1 Bacteroidia bacterium | reverse complement strand
TGCCAGAAGACCAGCGGGAAGTGGTTATGATGAGGCACTATTCTAATTTATGTTTTAAGGAAATTGCTGAAATTATGGATTGCAGCATTAATACTGCATTGGGGCGTATGCGATATGCAATTTTAAACATGCGCAAAATAATGGAAAAGAAAAATCTCATCTTACAGCGATAAGAAAACTGGTTTCAAAAAATTGATTGTTAATTTAATATAAATGCACCGTAATATCCGGTGCATTTTTTTTTCAAACCCGACAATAACTAACTCTAAGTGGCGTTTTTAAACCATAAACATATAATAATTAGCCTATGCAAAGTACTACTACAAATGAATTGATTGATTACCTGCTTAATGAAACAAGTTTAGAGGAAAGTGTTCAGGTTCAACGTGCAATTGACAGTGATTTTCAAGTGCATGAAGAGTTTGAAAAATTAAAAGAATCCATTGATGTGTTAGATCACGTTTTAATGGAGCCCGATACTGATACAATTGAAGTTATCCTCAGATATTCTGAAATAACAAAAGCATTACAGGTATAAAAGTTAAATTGATTACATGATGTCTAAGGATGGAATAATTTTTCCATCCTTTTTTGTTTTAAAGATATTAAGCCAAAGTAGGCTTTAATAATCCGGTCATTGGCATTCATATATATTTGCAGGTATGACTCAAAAGGAACGCTTTTCTAAAGTGATAAACTACTTTTCTGAACACATGCCCGATGCTGCTACAGAATTAATTTACGATTCTCCATATCAGTTATTGGTAGCAGTAATCCTTTCAGCTCAATGCACTGACAAGCGCGTAAATTTAACAACACCGGCATTTTTTAGGGCTTTCCCTACTGCAACAGCACTTGCATCAGCAACACCTGAAGAGGTTTATCCTTTTATTAAAAGCATTTCCTATCCAAATAACAAAGCGAAAAACCTAGTGGGAATGGCAAGAATGCTGGTCCATGAATTTAATAATGTTGTGCCCGATAGGATAGAAGAGCTGGTAAAATTGCCAGGTGTAGGAAGAAAGACTGCAAACGTAATTGCCTCTGTTGTTTTTCAGTATCCTGCCATGGCAGTTGATACTCATGTATTTAGGGTTTCAGCCCGGCTGGGCTTAACTAAAGGTGCGCGAACACCATTGGCAGCCGAAAAGCAGCTGGTAAGCAAAATTCCACCTGATAAAATCGCTTTAGCTCATCATTGGCTTATTCTTCATGGCAGGTATATATGTATTGCCCGAAATCCGAAGTGCAATAGCTGCGCATTGACAGCGTATTGCAAGTATTATGAAACAAATATACTGTCTAAAAAAAAGGTAAAATAACCAATACCATTTCCTAAAAATCCCCGTCATTATTGTATTTACGCGTTCATCACCTTAGTTCTTCATTAGTGTAATTGTTATTCGCCATTAGGAATCGGCAGCGGATATTTGCTTCAGAAATCTTAAAAACCATTGAACAATGAAGCACCTCACCATTCTTTCAGTTTCTGTAACAGTAATTTTAATTGCTGGTGCGCAGTTTCAAAATAAATTTAACAACACAATTGCCACAAAAAATGAAATAGAAAAGGAAGTTAAACTCAATGTAATTAGCGTTAGTTTAAAATCCGACTCATCATTGGTTAATTCTGGAAAAGCAGCAACATTACAAACCATAAATTGTGTAGAACAAGGCGCCTGTAAAATGGCAGGTAAAATTGTAAATTCAGTTTTTTAATTTCACCAAATTATTTTGGAATATTGATTTGATGAAATTAAACTGTGAATAAGCGCAATCTTTACTGGACATTACAAATTAGCGGTTGGCTTTTATATGTATTTATAAACTACCTATCACTGCCGCTGTTTAATGACAGGGTTCCTTATGAGGAAATTTATTTTGTTGGCAGTTTTTTCAATGGCATTCTTGTAACTCACCTTTACCGTAAAATAATACGAAACTTCAATTGGTTTAATCTTCCGTTACCGAAGTTAATCATCAATATTTTTGCAGGTGCGCTAGTTGCAACCATAGTCTTTTTCATTGCCCAAACTTTTTACAACGTTATCGTTGTATTAAGTGGTGAATATTTTTTTAAACTCAATTTGCATGGACGAAGTGTAGTTGATCCGAGTTACTGGGCTTATTTTTACCTGAGCATGCTTAATATTTATTTTGTGCTAATGCTCTGGTCTGTTTTGTATTTTGTATTTCAGTATTTTGAAAATTTTCAGACGGCAAAGGTAAAGGCATTGAAAGCAGAATCGCAGCTTAAAGATGCAACACTACAAAATCTGCGCAATCAAATCAATCCGCATTTTCTGTTCAATGCTCTTAACAGTATCCGTTCATTAACAATTAGTGAGCCTGAAAACGCTCGCATGGCAACAACATTGCTATCAGAAATACTTCGCTATTCACTTAATTCCGAACGCAAAACTTTTGTCTTATTCAAAGAAGAAATAGAAGTTACAAGGGATTACCTGGCCCTTGAAAAAATTCGATTTGGTGATCGTTTAAATTTTAGCTTTGATATTGATGAAACTACAAATAAAATGAGTATTCCACCATTAATTATACTCACACTTGCAGAGAATGCTATTAAGCACGGGATTGCACCAAGTAAGGCCGGTGGCGAAATTGGCTTGCGCTCTGTAGTAGAAAACGATTTTTTACTTGTACAGGTAATAAATAATGGCCGCTATGTTTTGCCCGCCAGCAGTAGTGAGGGTATTGGAATTGCAAATACTATCCAAAGACTTGATTTATTGTATGGCGGTAAGGCAAAATTTAAAATTGAAAATACCGGAAGTAATTCAGTTGTGGCTTCTGTTTATATACCGCTTTCTGAGCAAGTTAATGCCACAGAAACAATTACGTTAACAGCCAATAACTGATAACCTATGAATATACGCACCATTTTAATTGATGATGAAAAACTGGCCAGGCAGGAATTAAGATTTCTATTAAAGGAATTTCAGAATATTGAGATTATTGATGAAGCTGAAAATGCTGATGATGGAATAAAGAAAATTAATGAGTTACAACCTGATTTAATTTTTCTTGACATTAATATGCCTGGCAAAACAGGTTTTGAAATGTTACAGGAGATAGAACACGTACCTGCTGTAATTTTTGCTACGGCATACGATCAGTATGCTATAAAAGCCTTTGAAGCCAACGCTTTGGATTATCTTTTAAAACCTATTCGCGAAGAGCGGTTAAGTAAAGCTATTGTGAAAGTAATTGCTGAACTGAAAACAGCTACCGATAATAAACAAGTAGCATCAGCAGATCGTAAAGTATTTATTAAAGACGGTGAAAAATGCTACTTCGTAAATATTGCAGACATATTTCTTGTTGAAAGTGTGGGTAATTATGCACGGTTGTATTTTGAAAATCAATCACCTTTATTACATAAATCACTAAATCAACTTGAAGAAAAAATGCCTGGAAGTGTTTTTTTTCGTGTTAATCGTCAGCAAATCATCAATATTAATTATATAAAAGATATTGCTGCCTTTTTTAAAGGCGGTTTGTTGATTGAGCTAAAATCAGGTAATAAAGTTGAAGTAAGCAACAGGCAGGCTGTTAAGTTTAAGGAATTAATGAGCCTGTAATTTAAATCTTAATTGTTTTTAAGTTGTTTGCTTATAAGTTGCAATGCTTTAAGGGTTCCTTCGTAATATTTTTTGTTGACAAACTCAGGAATCATAGCATTGTCTATGGTTTTAAGAACCTCAGGTGTAAACCTGGCAGCAATTCCATCACCAACCTGAATCCTTGATTTTTTTAATTCGGCACTGAAGATGATTAAAACACCATTGTTTTTTTCTTTACCAAGTTCCCATACATCAGCATAGGTATTAGCCAATTGTTCTAATGAATCAAATGGTTGTATGGTGGATATGGTAAGCACTGTAATTTGTGTAGAGTCCATTTTTTGTGATACCATATAGGCTCTGAGTTTTTTTATTTCTTCAGCTGAAAAGGTGTGAGCACGGTCATTTATATATCCTTTTGAATCGGGAATTGCAATTAAAGGCGCCTGTCCCGACATAGAATCTTTTTCAAACGAAATGTTGATTTGCGCCTGAGTAATTAGTGATATGAAAAATAAAAAAAGGGTAAATATTGTTTTCATCATAATTGTTCTACGATTCTTCCTCTACCAATTGCTTTTCATAAAGGTCGAAATAAAATCCTTTGTTTAAAATTAATTCTTCATGAGTTCCTGATTCGGTAATTTTTCCATCATCCATAACAATTATGTTATCTGCATTTTTTACTGATGAAACCCTGTGAGAAATGATGATGGTTGTTTTGTCTTTCATAATGTTTTTGAGATGGTTTAGTATCTGCTCTTCTGTTTGAGTATCAACAGCC
Organism: Bacteroidia bacterium; assembly: GCA_044230205.1. GTDB lineage: Bacteria > Bacteroidota > Bacteroidia > AKYH767-A > OLB10 > JAEUTH01. The sequence continues at coordinate 9,204 of JBGARN010000114.1, read as the reverse complement.
GAAAGTACATCATCAAAAATTAAGATAACCGGTTCCTTTACTATAGCCCTGGCTATAGACACACGCTGTTTCTGTCCTCCTGACAGGTTAATGCCTCTCTCACCAAGCATGGTTTCAAAACCTTTTTCAAACTGCATAATGTTATCATAGATAGCCGCATTTTTTGCAGCATCTATCATTTTTTTTCTATCGTCTTCGGCATTATTTGCTGCAGGTAAACCAAATGTGATATTATTGGCAATGCTATCCGAAAACAAGAAAACCTCCTGTTGTACATAGCCAATTTTATCCCGCAATAAATGCAGATTAATTTCTCGTATATCCTTACCGTCAATCAAAATCTGACCTTTGCTTAAATCATAAATTCTCAAAAGTAAGTTAGCAATGGTGCTTTTTCCACATCCTGTTTTACCTATGATTCCGATTGATTTTCCGGCATCAACCTTAAAGGAAATATTTTTTAAGGCAGTAATTCCTGAATGCTGAAAAGTAAAACTCACATTATTGAATGCAATCGAACCCTTAAGCTGCAATGATTGGTTGCTTTTATTTACAATCTCGGGATTGGTAAATAAAAATTCATTGATACGTTGCTGTGAAGCGGCAGCCCGTTGTATTAATGAAATAACCCAGCCTAATGAAGCTACAGGAAAAGTTAGCATATTGATATACATAATAAATTCAGCTATCGTGCCAATGGTTATTTTATTATTGATCACCTGTAAACCACCTACATATACGCAAAGCACTGCACTAAGCCCAACCAGCAGGGTTAATGAAGGAAAAAACAAAGCATTAACTTTTGAAAGCTGTAAGGATTCTTTTTTGTATTCGTCACTATTGATTTCAAAATTGCGGCTAAACTGATCTTCTCTTGCAAATGCCTTTAGAATGCGGATTCCAGAAAATGATTCCTGTACAAATGTTGAAAGGTCAGATAGTTTTTCCTGAACGCGCTCACTTTTTTCATTAATTATTGAATGTACGTAATAGGCAATAATGATTAGTACGGGCAGTGGAGCAATTACAATTATAGTTAAGAAAACATCACTGCTGAGCATAGAGATAATAGTAAAGCAGAACATTACCACTGTATTTACGATATACATTAAAGCAGGGCCGACATACATACGCACCCTTGAAACATCTTCGCTGATGCGATTCATCAGATCACCTGTATTATTTACTGCATAAAATGATGCGCTGAGTCGCTGATAGTGTTTGTATATATCATTTTTCATATCAAATTCGATATGCCGCGATATAACGATTATGGTTTGCCGCATGAGGAAAAGAAACAAACCACGCATCAACATTACTGCAAGAACCAACCCGCAAAAAACCAGAACATTTCGCACAACCTGGTTGTACAATACTACCTGTTCTGCTTTGGTGCCGGTGTTTAGATAGACACTTATTTTACTCGCTACTTCATCCAGTGCTTCGCGGATTAAAATGGGTTGAAGTATGTAAAATACATTGCTAAGAGTAACAAATAGTATCCCTAAAACAACTCTGCCACGGTATTTGTAAAAGTACTTATTTAAAAAGCGTAGTGATTTCAATTGGAGTATCTATAACTGAAAACGTATAGAATTAACGTTGATAATTTGTTAAAGTTAGAATTGCTTTCCACAATTTGTAATGCATAGAATAAGCCTGAAAGAGTTATAGGGAGATTGTCGTACAGGTTACTTTATCTTTCTGAATAGATAACGTGTAATAAAGATACCCGAGGTACTTTTTTCTGCGGGACTTTGAACACCTGAAGTAACCACATATAACTCCCATCCGCTTGCTGTATATTCATTAATCTTGTCAACAATCAGTCGGTCATTATTTGCAATATTTCCAAAGTTAATCCCTGTAAAGCTGTAAAAATTCAGAAGGTCCTTTTCAATAGCAGTGCCGGTGCTATCAGTGCTTACAATCCTGGAGCGGCCAATACCTCCGGGAATAACTGATTCAACCGTGGAAAATTGCCTATAGACATATACAGGTTCATTTAATGGTTTGAAAGCTGTAATAATAAAAACGCCTGCAACAATTAAAGCTGCAACAGTTGTGATTTTTAATGTGTTTTTCATATTCATATTAAATTAAAGTAGTTACTGAATTTTGAAGATTAATTTACATTTGTCAAAAATAGAAAATTATGAAAAAGCTTATTTGCTTAATATTTATGATTTCAGCCTTGCAAACGCGTCAGACGGCTACAGCACAAAACACTAAAATATCCTTTGACGAAATTAAAGTAACACTTGATAATGCAACTGCAAATGGCAACGGTGTTTCTTTTGATTTTAAGGAAGGTAAAACAAGTGAATATTTTTCACTGTATGTAAGTGATACATTAAATATTAAAGTGGCTTATCGTCTTAATGCATATAATAGCAGACGAAGTCAAACTAAAGATTCATCCTTGCGTTTGCATGTTTTTTATAAATGTAATTACAAAGGCAATGAGAAGGAACTCAAGGCGGAACGCATGTTTTTCTTAAATGATAAATTTCAGTTTCAAGAAACAGCCTCTTTTAATATCAATCAATCCAAGTACAGTAATAAACAGATAAAAATTACTTACCGGGGAACCATTGATCAAAATTAACACACCATCAGCTTAAACTATGCGAAAAAAAATTGTTGCAGGTAACTGGAAGATGAATTGCACTTACCAGGAGGCAGTTGAACTTACTGAGAAAATATTGAGCAAGGATCCTGAGAAAAAGTCATTGGCTGAAATAATACTTGCTCCTCCTTTTGTTTATCTGCAGGCACTTGCAAAAATGGTGGAAAAGCGGAGTTACATGTGTATTGCTGCTCAAAATTGTTCTCACGAAAGATCGGGTGCCTTTACTGGCGAAGTAAGTGCGGCTATGTTGCAATCGATAGGGGTAAAGGCTGTTATTATTGGCCATTCTGAACGCAGGAGCTATTTTAACGAAACTAATGAGCAGCTTCGCAAAAAGGTTGACCTTGCTTTAGAACACAACCTGCAACCCATATTTTGCTGTGGGGAATCTTTAATACAGCGGAATGAAATTCGCCATTTTAATGTAGTTGAGCAACAATTGTGGGAAAGCATTTTTCATCTGGATGAAGAGGATTTTCAAAATTGTATTATTGCTTACGAACCTGTTTGGGCTATTGGTACTGGTGTTACTGCAACTCCGGAACAAGCTCAGGAAATGCATCAGTTTATTCGTTCAATCATTGCAGAGAAATATTCAACCCAATCCGCCAATGCAGTTTCACTTTTGTATGGAGGAAGCTGTAATGAGAAGAATGCAGCTACCCTGTTTGAACAACCGGATATTGATGGTGGATTAATAGGAGGAGCATCGCTTAAAGCCGATTCGTTCCTTCAAATTACTACCAGTTTTTAAAAATAGGTTCGCTCATTATGCACCTTTATAGTTATGGCAATTTTTCAATATTGAGCATATTCAATAAGTTATTAATTTTTTCACTTGCCTTTTTCTGCAATAGCTCAGTAACTTCTGCACAAAAGATTGACTATATGTCTGCAGAAGTTATGACAGGAAAAGTTATATCCAATTATCCGTCCTTTCCCGAAGTAAATAATGCTGCTTTATTATTAAGGTTAAGAGCCGGTAAATTACTGGATGGTGGCCGGCCCTGGCACAGATATTATAATTATCCTGAAATGGGAGTTAACCTTGTTGCCGGAAATTTAGGTGAGCCTGAACTATTTGGAACTTTGATTGGTGCAAGTCCAGAGATGATATTAACTCAGCCACTGAACGAAAAGTTTTCAATTAGTGAATGCATAGGTTTAGGAATTTCTTATTACACAAAAAAATATGATGAGGAACAGAATCCTGATAACATAGCAATAGGGAGTCATTTTACTGCATTTGGCAGCGCATCACTGCGTTTTAATTACCTGATAAATTCTTCCTTACAATTTTACATGGCTTTGGGTGTTTTGCATAGCTCTAATTCACATATTGCTTTACCTAATGTTGGCCTCAATTTGCCTGTAATAGGTTGCGGGGTTAATTATAGATTCATTGAAAATAGTGCAACTGCTACTGTCGAGAAACCGAGCTTCAACCGCAAGCTGCATTTTAATATTAAAGCGGGCTTGGGAATTAATGAGCAGGGGAGTAGTACCGCACCAGTCAACGGTCCTAAGTATCCGATTTATATCGCTTCGTTTTTTGTAACTAAAAAATTAAGTTATGTCAATAAAATTCAGTTAGGATTAGAAGGTTATTTCAATACCGGTGTTTATGATTTTATTGTATCTGAAAATGTTTACGATGATCAGCAGAAAAAAAAGGCATGCTCCGGATTTGTATTTGCCGGTCATGAATTTCTCTTTGGTCATTTTAGCCTGCCGGCAATTGTCGGTGTATATTTTTATAACCCGTTTTATCAATCACAGTACAAGTTGTATTATGAAGATGATTTTAAAGCAAAATTTAAAAACAGTATTGTTATGAAAATTGGAATTCAATATTATCTGTTCAATTCACATACTATAGATAAATACCAGGTTTATTTGGGTACCTATGTTAAAACCAATTTCGGGCAAGCCGATTTTTGGGAAAATGCCATAGGCTTCCAATTTTGACAAGTGTGTATTGCTTTACGGGTTATTAATTGTCTTAATGTTTTTGATTTAGGTGTTTTTCAACCACGGCTTTGGCTGCACTGATTTCAGGATGCCAGTTATATGCAATTAATGTGCTGTCAGCTTCTAGTTCATTCAAAAGTATTATGGCCTGACTTTGTCTGTTGGCTTTATCTAGCAAATTAGCATAGATCAATTTGCGGTATGGCTTGTCTTTAAAATCCATTCCGGCAGTTAAATATTGAAAAGTTAATAGATGATCCTCAGGACTTAGCTTTTGTGTAAGTTTTTCGAATACATCTTTTGAATAATAATTATACGCCCTGTCAACAATAGTTTCACTTAATCCTTCAGGAATTTTCTCATTATTAATTCGCATTTGGTTGATGGCTTTAAAAAGCGGCAGTTGCATGTCAACATAGCTGCTTTGTAAAAATGCCCAAAGCTGCATCAGGCGTATAAATGAAGTATCGCGTCCATCTTGCAATGCTTTTTCAAAATGAAGTTCTGCAACAGGTATTTGCTGGTATTTGTCATTTCTTTTCATTAACCAAAATCCCCACATACTGTGCGCATATGCATTCAGTGAATCTTTTGAAATTGCATCCTCAAAAAGCTCTGTAATTTTAAGGTCGCTGCCATCTTCACGCCATTTTAAATAGTTAGCCCATCCTATATGAGCAAGAATATCAGCAGCGGCCTTGCCTGATGTATCGTTGGCTGCATGATAAAGCACTGGTAACAAACGCTGAGTCACAGCGCTGTATTTTTCAATGTTGGCTTTAAAAAGCAATTTTCGTAACCATAGCATTGCAAAATTAGTTTGCTCGTCTTGAATCAGTCTTGATTCAGGATTTAATTCATGAGCTTTTTCAAGTGTTTTCCAGCCAGTTTCAAAATCATCAGCCTTAGCCTGGGCTTGAGCATCTTTTATTAAGGCTGTAATTTTTAAATCCCTGGCTTCTTTGGCCTTATGTGCGTTCCATAGGTTATTAAGCTGGTTTACGCCAAGAATCAATGACACAATTGCTGTTGCAATACCAATCCATTTAAGAATGGTAGCAGTAATATTTTTTGTACCTGTTTCCTTTTCCATCGGAGTGTAATGGATAAGCAGTTTGTTTATACTTGCGCTAAACTAAACTAATTTTCGGTAAGAATTTTTAAGGGTCGGTTATAAATCAATTCTTATCAGATTACATATTCCATATTCATTGAGTTTATTTTAATAAGGTAACCTGTCCTGTACGCTCAATATCATTTCCGAGGTTAACATGAATGGCAAATTTATATACATAAACATCCTGCTTACATTGTCCGCCATACTTCATATGCGTTCCATCCCAGCCACGGTTATTACCTTCAAAAATCAAATCACCCCATCGGTTGAAAATACGCAGATTATAATTTTCAATTCCAATTCCTTTTAAATTAAATTCATCATTCACGCCATCATTATCTGGCGTAAATGCATTTGGAATGTATAAAGTCCATATTGGCACAATAATAATTTCATGACGGGCCTGGCTGGTGCAGCCATATTGATTGGTTGCAATAAGTGTAATTGCATAAGTGCCGTCAGTACTGTATTGATGTACAGGATTGGTAATATTACTTATGCTTCCGTCACCAAAATTCCAATCGTAGCTAATTGCTCCTATTGACTGATTTTCGAAATGTATATCCTGTAAAATATTTGTTTCATAAGTATTAGCTTCAAATGCAGCCACAGGATTGGGATAAACAGTAACTGCACTGTTGAATACAATAACATCACTGCAACCTTTATCAGAATGTATCGTCAGCGTTACATTATATGTACCTGGATTGGTATATGTATGTGCCGGATTTTGAAGCGTACTGGTAGTTCCATCACCAAAATTCCAGTTCCACTGATTAACTGTTCCAATAATAATTTTACTTAAATCTGTAAACTGAATCAATAGCGGTCCGCATCCTTTTTGCTGGTTCAGGGTAAATCCGGCAACTGGATTAGGATTAACACTAATTGGTTTATTGCTGGTATCGCGGCATCCATAGTTACTTACAGTTATAAGGCTAACCTGGTATGTACCAAATTGTGTATATAAGTGCATTGGTGATAAGACAGTGCTAACTGATGAGCTGTCACCAAAGTGCCAGCTATAGCTGTTTATGCTCCCTGATGCAATGCTGCTGTTATTAATAAAATTTGTGCTGCTCCCTTCGCAAACCTGCACAGCTGAAAAATCGGAAATCGGTTTTTCATAAACTTCCACAGTATCTATCTTATCCGCAATACAACCACTGTCACTTATGGCAACCAATCGCACATTGTATTTGCCTGCCAATGCATAAACATGGCTTGGGCTGATATCTACAGAGGTTAATCCATCGCCAAAATCCCACTGGTAACTAATTATGTTTCCACCTGAAATCGTTGTGCTATTGGTGAAAGTGGTAGTATCGTTGAAGCAAACATTTCCTGCTGTATAAGCTGGTGCAGGTTTGGGATTAACCAGTAATTGTGAACTGAATGACAGGGTGCAACCATTGCTGTCAGTAACACTAACCGTATAGGTTCCTGCATTGGTTACGTTTAATAACTGAGTAGTAGCTCCGTTTGACCATAAAAAGCTACATCCGCTATTGGCTGCATTAAGTGTGGTTATATTACCATGGCACGCTGTAAAATACTGTGTATTGCTTGTTAACTGGCTAAGTTGCAGTGCTGTTTGACCACTCGCTGAACAGCCATTGCTATCAGTCACAGTTACGCTATAGTTTCCAGGTTGTACTATTACAACGCTTTGTGTTGTTTCACCAGTTGACCAAATGTAAGCTGAACCTGAATTACCGGCATTTAATGTTACTGATGAAGCAGGACAAATAACAGGTGAAGCAAGTGTAACAACAGGAAGAGAATTGACAGTCAGAACTGTAGTTGCTGTTGCAATACATCCGTTCAAATCTGTACCGGTTACAGTATAAATAGTAGACGAAGAAGGTGTAACTGAAATACTCTGATTACTTCCCCCGGTTGGAAGCCATGAATAAACAACTGCACCATTAGCAGTTAATGTTGCAGATTGTCCATCGCAAATTGCTTGTGGCGCAGTAATCGCAACCTGTGGTAGATTATATATGGTAATTGAATTGGATGCTGTATCGGTGCAACCTGTAGCTGCTGTAACTATAAGGCTGATTATAAAGTTGCCAGGGTTAGTATAATTGATAACTGGCTGCATGGCAGTAGAGGCAGCACCATTGCCAAAACTCCAGCTATAAGTTGATCCCGGAGATGATATAGATGAATTATTAATCTGTGTTGGATTTCCCAAACAATTATTAACTGCAGAAAATGAAGCTGCGGGCGGTGCGTTAATCTGTAACGGCACTATTAATGAGTCAGTACATCCGAGGTTACTTGTTGCTTTTAGCTTGACTAAGTAATTGCCCGGTAATGCATATTGATGAACCGGTGAATTTGAAGAAGAATAAGTTCCGTCACCGAAATCCCATTCATATAAAGAAATCGAACCTGAAGATATTGAGGTGCTGTTGTTGAATGAAACCGGAAGGTTGGAACATGCCAGAGAATTGCTGAAGTTGATAACAGGCTTTGGGTTTACATTCAGTTGTGATGCAAATGTTAAAGTACAGCCATTAATATCAGTAACTGTTACGGTATAGGTTCCGGCTGTTGTTACAGAAAGCTGCTGATTGCTGTTTCCGTTTGACCATAAGTAATTGCAGTTTGCATTAGCTGCATTAAATGTAGCAGAAATGCCAGCGCAAACAGTAAACTGCTGTACATTGGGCGTTAATGAACTTGCAGTAATGTTCGTTTGAGCTGATGCAGAGCAGCCGCTCGAATTAGTAACAGTTACAGCATAGGTACCTGGCAAGGAAACCGCAACTGATTGTGTTGTTTGTCCTGATGACCATGAATAAGTAGATCCCGGATTACCGGCATTTAATGTAACTGATGAAGCAGGGCAAATAACAGGTGAAGCAAGCGTAACAACAGGTAGAGAATTGACAGTCAGAACTGTTGTAGCTGTTGTGGTACAACCGTTCAAATCGGTTCCGGTCACTGTATAAATAGTTGATAAAATAGGAGCAACTGAAATACTCTGACTACTCCCTCCTGCTGGCAGCCATGAATAAACAGCTGCTCCATTTGCTGTTAAAGTTGCAGATTGTCCAGCGCAAATTGCTTGTGGCGCAGTAATAGCAACCTGTGGAAGATTATATATGGTAATTGAATTGGATGCTGTATCGGAGCAACCTGTAGCTGCTGTAACTATAAGGCTGATTATAAAGTTGCCAGGGTTGGTATAATTGATAACTGGCTGAATGGCAGTAGAGGCAGTGCCATTGCCAAAGCTCCAGCTATAAGTTGATCCCGGAGATGATATGGATGAATTATTAATCTGCGCTGGATTTCCCAAACAATTATTAACTGCAGAAAATGAAGCTGCGGGCGGTGCGTTAATCTGTAACGGCACTATTAATGAGTCAGTACACCCGAGGTTACTTGTTGCTTTTAGCTTGACTAAGTAATTGCCTGGTAATGTATATTGATGAACCGGTGAATTTGAAGAAGAAAAAGTTCCGTCACC
>JBGARN010000113.1:0-13993 GCA_044230205.1 Bacteroidia bacterium | reverse complement strand
TGCACGTTGCTTACCTTCGGGTGTATCAATTAATACATCAGGATTACCTGCTTTGGGGTTAGCTTGCCATTCAGCCAGGGTAGTTTCTTTTACAATCTCTCGACCCATCATGGTATGATGTGTTTGAGTGGCTGCCAGCTTATAATCGTCACCAGTACCTTTGCTTAAGGTGCCTGATGCCCAATACTGCATGCTGCCTCCAACCATTGAAATTAATGGGTATGCATTAACACCAATTTTGTTGGCTGCCTCGCCTGCCTGTGTGCGGCCATAACCCATTGCAATGGCAATGGTTTTTTCAGCTATTCCTGGCTGAATATAAACAGGACCTGAAATACTCTTGTTTCCTACTTTAATATCAACCATGTTTCCTTGCACCAATGATTTTTCTTTGGCAAGTTTTGGTGATACACATATGTAGTTATCCCAGCATACTTTGGAAATTGGATCAGGTAATTCCTGCAACCAGGGGTTGTTTGCCTGGCTTCCATTTCCTATACCGGTTTTTTCATAAACAACTATGTCAACTTCGCCACCGGATTTTATTGAAGATAAAGCCGAGGCTGCTTCATTAACATTGCCACTGAATGAAAGTGTTGATTTAGCAGGAGCAGGCATTGAATAAACACCTTCCTGTAAGGCTTTTCCCCAAAAAGCATCAAAGGACAAACCTGTTTGGTTTGAACTTTTCCAATTTTCAGCCATATAATCATGGAATGAAACTACAGGAGCATCTATCCAATTTAGGAGTGTTTCCTGCGCTTGTCTGGTATCGTATAATCTTTGGATGGTTGGTTGACAGAATGAGTAAACACCCGCTTGTGGCTCATAATCATTCCATGATTCCAGGTAGTGATTATCAGGTGCCAGGTATTTACAAAGTGATGATGTTTCATCATTTCTGTCAGCAAATGAAACCGAAAGTTCCACTTTCTTTAAGCCTTCAGAAAACGAAGTTGCATCAGGCGATGTATATGCCGGATTGCAATTATAGATTATTAAACCTGCTACACTGCCATTGTTCATTTCAGCAACCAATTCAGCAAAAGCGGAGTCATTACCCCTGGCGATAATTTGAATTGCGGTCTATATCAATAGTGCTGTCATAACTTCCAAGCATCATATTGATACCATTGATTAATACCTGCTCATTTATATTATTTGAACCTGATACAACCAATGACTTGCCTTTTGAATTCCATAATTCTTCGGCCACTTTTTCCATTAGTGCATCAATTGAACTGCTGCCACCACCTACAGTTGGTTGCATTGCTTTAGCAGCAATTTTATTGTATAAACTAACTACAGCAGCACCTTGTTCACTTGGACGGATACGAATACGGTCATCGGCATTGCTACCTGTCAGACTCAGCGTTGATTCAATCTGAATATGACGTGACATGGTTTTCTTATCCTTATTAATCTTACGGTTCTTAGCATATTGTCCAGAATATTCAACTGGTGAAATCCAGTTCGCTAAAAAATCGCAACCAAAGCCAACAATCACATCAGCATTTTCGAAGTGATAGCTTGGCAATACTGCTTTTTGGAATGAAAGTTCATTAGCCTTTAAAATTCCATAAGCCGATATCGCATCGTAGGAGATATGTTTTGTGTTGGGATATTTTGCAATGAAATCTGCAATTACTTTTTTAGTGGAAGGTGATGATATGGTGGATGATAAAATACGAATGTTACCATTTCGTGCTGCTATGTCGGCCAGTTTTGCTTTTACTTCTTTGTCAAGTGCAGACCAGGAAGAAGGCATTCCTTTTATAAGAGGCTTTTTAGCTCGTGCATTATCATATAAACCAAGTACTGAAGCCTGAACGCGAGCGCTTAATCCTTTACCGTTTAATGGTGAGAGATCATTCGGCTCTAACTTAATTGGTCTTCCCTCGCGGGTTTTTACCAATACACTTGCAAAATCATGCCCGTCAGAAAATGTAGACGCATAAAAATTAGGCACACCAGGAATAATCTCTTCAGGCTTTACAACATAAGGTAGTGATTTGCGGATAGGTGTTTCGCAGGCTGCTAATGATGCTGCAGCAACACCAAAGCCTAAATATTTAAGAAAATCCCTTCTTGTAGTTTCGGTGATTGACGCAGCCTTATTGCCCATTGATTGCTCAATTGGCAGATGTTCATAAAACTCATTGTTTTTAAGTTTCAGATATTCGGGACTGTTGTCGAGTTCCTCTACTCCCTTCCAATATTTTTTTTCCATAATTCTTTAATTCGGGTGCTGAAATTTAGTTTTGTAAACAGGCCGTTAATTATTAATAATGGCAGCGCGCACAATCAATGCCACCAATTTTATCTACGGTTATTTTTGCATCTGCACCATATTTATGTTTGAGGGTTTCATGTAGCTGCGTATAGTAACCGTTGCCTTCCATTTTAACTTCAGTGGTACGATGGCACTCAATACACCATCCCATTGTGAGAGGTTGATCTTGCTTCACAACATCCATGGTTTGTACTTCTCCGTGGCATTTCTGACATTCAATCTTTCCAACAACCACATGCTGTGAGTGATTAAAATAAGCCAAATCAGGAAGGTTGTGAACTCTTACCCATTGAACTGGCTTTTGCTGTCCTGAATAAGCTGAACCATCCCAGCCTGCTGCAGCATAAATTTTAGCAATTTCTTCAGTTCCGGTCACGGGGCCTTGCTTAATATATTTATGACAATTCATACAAACATTTACTGAAGGAATATTTGCATGCTTGCTTTTTTCGGCACCAGAATGGCAATATAAACATTGAATACCATTATCACCGGCATGTATCTTATGCGAAAACTTAATTGGCTGCTCTGGTTGATAGCCTTGTGTAACGCCTATACCTTTTAAAGCATACCAGCCATCTACACTTCCCCAAACTACGAGGAGTAACAAAACGATTGCAACAAATTTCTTATTTGAACGTGCCCAAACTTTAATGGCATCTTTTCCTTTATAGGCTACAGGCTGAGGTATACCTTCTTTATCGCGAATTGCTTTGGCAAGCCCCCTTTGAACACGGCCAAAAGCACCGGCCAGAACAATTAGTACACCTACTGCAATTAACAAGCCCCATGGAAACCCTTTATCAGCTGGTTTTTCGCCAACTGGCTGAACAGGCTGTGCAGCTACCGGAGGCTTATAGTTTTTAACATAATCTAAAACTGCATCAATTTCAGCAACACTCAGATTTTGAGCAGGCATGCCTACTTTATTGTAGTCTTCAAATAGTTTTACAGCATAGGCATCACCACTTTTTATAACAGCAGCAGAGTTCTTAATCCATGAATGAAGCCACTCTTTATTCCTTCTTTTTTCAATATCTTTTAACCCCGGCCCAATCACTTTATCAGCACCTGGACTATGGCAACTCTTACAATTAGCATTAAACAGGGCTTCTCCATCCTGCGCTTTCACAATTTGAAACGAAAAAACTAAGAGTATAAAGGCTGCAATTAATGAGGGGAGGTTGCGGGTAATTTTTGCTAATCGCATATATTAACTAATTAAATACCAATACGTTATACACCTGTCAGTAGAGTGTAATTTTTTAAAAAGACGCGCAAATTTAAGATTTACCTTATTCGGGCAAAAAAAAAGTTTGTAAATTTTTAACAATTGATCCGGGGTAATATTAATGTTGATCAATTAGCAGACAATTGAATTCTTCGTCAGATCGGAAAGGAGCCATGCTAAATAACTTAGCAGTTAAAACTGAATTAATACAAACTCCTTACTTTAATAGTTCCCTTTACATTCTTCATTGTGTCAATAGCTTTAAGCGATGTTTTCTTATCCACATCAAGCACTACATAGCCAATTTTCTCATTTGTTTTAAGATACTGACCGAGGATATTAACGTTATGCTGCGACATAAAGCTATTAATTTCAGATAGTACACCAGGAACATTTTTGTGGATATGTAAAAGGCGATGTGTATTATAAATAACAGGTAAACTTAAATCGGGCACTGTTAATGAACCTACGCTGCTGCCGGTTTCTAAAAATGCCAGCATTTTAGTAGCTACATCAACCCCAATATTTTCCTGCGCTTCAATTGTAGACCCCCCAATATGCGGGGTGAGAATTACATTGCTCATACCTTGCAACTCACTTACAAACTTATCGTTGTTGCTTTCAGGCTCTTCAGGAAAAACATCGGCAGCATAGCCGGCAATTTTTTTTTCGCGCAATGCTTTGCAAATACTTTTAATATCCACCACATTGCCTCGCGCACAATTGATCAACACAGCACCGGTTTTCATTTTTTTTATGCATTCAGCATTAATAAGGTTTTTGGTGGATGAAAGCTGAGGAACATGAAGGGTTACCATATCAGCCTGAGAAAGCAAATCATCCAACGACTTAACAGCCTGAGCATTTCCTAAAGCCATCTTTGGAACCACATCGTAAAAAACAACTTTCATTCCCAATGCCTCAGCCAGCACTGATACCTGCGAACCAATATGCCCATACCCGATAATCCCAAGTGTTTTGCCGCGTACTTCATAACATCCTTTACTTTCCTTTTTCCATTCACCACGGTGTGCTGCTTCATTTTTTTCAAAAATCTTTCGCATCAGCATAATGCATTCTCCAATAACCAACTCGGCAACAGAGCGTGTGTTTGAATAGGGTGAATTAAAAACTGCTACTCCGCTGGAAGTTGCAAAGTTCATATCAACCTGGTTGGTGCCAATGCAAAAACAACCAATGCCTAATAATTTTTTTGCCTTCTCAATTACCGGTTTAGTAAGTTTTGTTTTTGAGCGGATTCCGATAAGGTGATAATTATCCACTACTTTCAGCAATTCAGCCTCATTCATGGATGCAGCAGAAGTATCCACAGAAGTATACCCATACTCCTTAAAAAGTTTTACTGCGGCCGGGTGAATGCCTTCCAGTAATAGGATTTTAATTTTTTCTTTAGGGTATGAGGTAGGCGACATTTGAAGATTTAAAATGTTGGATATTATTTAATCTAACTGTTGATGCGATTGATAGAATTATTGATGCTCTGTCCACTAACTCCATTTTGATTTTATATGCCGATTAATTTTCTTTTCAAATTCAAAATCCATTTGAGTTCAAAATAACATCTCTATGTGAAGAAACTTCTATTGAATAAAAATTTATTTACTGACTTTAATGAAGAGATGAATTTTCCATCTATACTTTACTTTTACTTTAGATATTTATCAAGCCAGTCAAAAAATACACGTTGCCAAAGAATTGAATTCTGGGGTTTCAATACCCAGTGGCCTTCATCAGGAAAATACAGAAAACGGCTTGGCACTCCACGCATTTGTGCTGCTGTAAAGGCTTCCATGCCCTGGGCAAGGGGAACACGAAAATCTTTTTCATTATGAATAACCAAAATAGGTGTGTCCCAGTTTTGAACATAATCTATGGGCGACCATTTGGTATATGTTTTTGGAGTTGGCTGCTGCCAATAGGGACCTTCAAAATCTTTTTCGGGGAACCATAATTCTTCTGTCATTCCGAACATTGATTTTAAATCGAACACACCGCAATGGGAAATGAATGCCTTGAATCGTTTATTATGATGACCGGCCAGCCAGTAAACAGAATAACCGCCATAACTTGCACCCACACAACCCAGCCGGTTTTTATCAACATAACTTTCTTTTGAAACATCGTCTATTGCGCTTAGTAAATCATTTACGGCCTGCCCGCCCCAGTCGCCTCTTATATCATCATTCCACTTTTCACCGAATGACGGAAGTCCGCGCCTGTTAGGCGCAACAACTATATACCCCTTTGCTGCCATCATCTGAAAATTCCAACGGTAGCTGAAGAATTGTGAAACGGTGCTCTGCGGCCCACCCTGGCAATACAGAATTGCAGGATATTTTTTTGATGGATCGAAGTTAGGAGGATATATTACCCAGGTTAGCATCTCCTTGCCATCTGTGGTTTTAACCATTCGCTTCTCCGTCTTACCTAAGCTTAAGGTGGAAAGCAGCTGTGTATTAACCATTGAAAGTTGCGTTACGTTACCTGTTTTAAAATCCACTTTAAAAATTTCAGTTGGTAAATCGTGTCGCATCAGGCCAATTATCATTAAAGGTTCTTTCGTAATGGTTGACAAACTAAAGTCAGTAATATCAGCAGTTACATTGGTAATTTGCCGCATTGGATTTTTTGCTTTTGGGTTCAGGTCAAACGAAAGCACTTGCTCTGTGGCATTTATTCCGGCAATAAAATAAACCATGTTGCTTTTTGAATTAAAGTCGGCTTTACTCACACTGTAATCAAAATTACTCAGTAGTTCCTTTTTTGTTTTAGCTGCCAAATCATAAATCATCAATCGGTTACGGTCTGCTTCATATCCGGGTTCTTCCATACTCAGCCACAGCATGCTTTTACCATCAGGTGAAAACACAGGCTGCTTATCATAACCGTTCATGCCCGCACTTACATTTTCAGTTACTCCTGTTGCTATATCATATACATAAATATCGGTATTGGTGCTAAGCGCATATGCTGTTGAGGTAAGCTTTTTACAGGAGTAGGCAATTTTTGTTTCATCATAGCTAAAAGCAATTTGCTCATCGCCATCATTGGGCTTATCAGGTGTATCAAAGCGCTCGGCAGCCATAATATCGTTAGTGGAAATTACTTTACCGGCAACAAGTTTTACAAGAAACAAATGAGAGTAGGTGTAATCACTCCAAGCATTCCAATGCCGGTACATTAAGCCATCTACAATTATTGCATCTTTTGTTTTAGGTAAATCAGGATATATCTCTGCAGGATTTTTATCCATTTTAACATCAGCTGTAAACCACAGGTAGCCCCCTTTAGCAGAATATCCGAAATTAGTAACCCCACCTCTCTGATTGGTAATTTGTGTTTTTTGACTGCCATCTGCATTCATTTCATATACCTGGGTTAAACCGGTTATATCATCAAGATAAGCAATGCGGCTTCCGTTTGCTATCCAACGTGCAGCAGTTTCGTTACTGGCAGCATTAGCAATTACTTTAACATCACTGCCATCACTATTCATCAAATAAATATCATTATTGCCTTTGTTGGCAGCAATATCCATCGTACGCACGTTGAATAAAATCTTTTGACCATCAGGTGAAATCCGTGGCTCAGAAACTCGTTTTAACGTCATTAACAACTCCGGTGTAACCAGGTTTTGTGCAATTACTGATGAGTAAAAACCAATTAAGATTAAACAGTATATTTTTTTCATGGCAATTATTTCTTTTTAAATCCAAAGGCGAATCAAGCAATTTTTATTTTGCCTTCTAAATTTACAGGGAACCTATTTTTTCAACATTTGTTTATTCTGATTTAATTGTAATAATTCCTTGTTTGGCATAATTTTTATCTATAGTATAGTGCAAATGCTACTTTCGAACCCGGAATTGAAAATACAGCATTACAATTCAGTTAAACTTTACATTCAGAAAATAATTCGATGAAAAAAATTTTTTACACACTTACTTTAATAGCTCTGTTTTTTATGATTAAAGATGGATTTACTAATGACAATGGAATAGCTATTAAAACCAATGCACCCGGTGAGCAGAATTGCACAACTGGTTGTCATAATTCTTTTACACTTAACACGGGTGGAGGTAGCGTAGTTATTAGCTGCCCAACTATGCCCAACTGGGAATATGTAGCTGGTACCACCTATCCGATAAGTGTTACAGTTGCCAAAACAGGAGTTAATACCTACGGTTTTGATTTCGAAGCTTCACTTGCATCTGGCGCTAATGCAGGAACTTTGCAGGTAACCAGTTCTACAGAAATGAAAACACTAAATGGAAATGTAGGTGGTAACTTACGTACAACCATGACACATAAAGCTGTAGGAACCGGCACCGGATCAAAAACATTTAACTTTAACTGGATTGCACCAGCAACAAGTGTAGGGACAATAACATTTTATGCTGCCGGTGTTTGTGCTAATAATAACGGAAACAATAAAGGTGATTATGTATATACCACAAACCAGGCTATTACACCACTTAATACAGGAATTGCTGCAGTTAGTGGCGAGATAAAAGATCTGTCGGTTTTCCCGAACCCTGCTACTGATTATGTTAATGTACACTTTGCTAATAAAAGCAACCAGGCTGTTAAAGTTGAATTGTATGATATGAATGGCCGGTTTGAAGAATTGCTTTTAAACAATACAGAAACATCAGGCATTAAAATGTTTAGGTTTAATTTTAACGAAAAATATGCAACAGGCTTATATTTATTAAAGGTATCAGCCGGTGACGAAGTTTCATATCGAAAAATATATATCGGTTCTAACTAAAGTCAGTTCAGTTGGACAAAGATTATTTAAAGAAAGTTTTTTTAGGTTGGTTTAGGTTCGGGGTGGTTTTACCACCCCGCTTTTTTTGTATTAATCATACTTTTAACCAAGTTGCACTAATAGCACGGCAATTCATTGAGGAATTAATGTTACATTTTATTTATTTGATTAGTGCAAACAAATTTGCTTAGTAAGAACCAAGTATAAAAAAAGCCGCACCAAAATGATGCGGCTTTATTAAAAGTGCTCCCAATTAATTTAAGAACCCGAATTAGAAAACTTGTTTATTCTTTTACAAACCTAGCGAACTGTTGTAAGCCATTGCGAGTTACTGTAAGCATATATACTCCGGGTTTCAAAGCGCTAATATCTATTGACTGATTAATATCAGTTACATTGTCAACACTGGTTGAATAAACTGTTTGGCCTAATGCATTCGTAATTCTGATGACCATATTTTGATTGGTAACCGGTAATTGGAAACTTATGTAATCAATTGCCGGATTGGGCATTACAATAATCGCATAATTGTTTTCAGCTCCGTCAACTATGTCAACTGATCGGGCTGCCAAGGTTGTGAATGATTTTAATGTAGTATACGCACTGATATATTTTGTCCCATTATAAATAGTATAGGCAGCTACTTTGTAATCATATGATGTGCTTAAAGAGAGATTGATTAAAGTATCTTTTGTTAATCCTGCTCCAAGGGTATCGCTTGTAAATGTTGGATCTGATGTTTTCTTATAGCTTACAATAAATCCGTCTACACAGTTAAATGCAGTCCACTTTATTACTGCACCTGTACCGGTAATACTTACTGCATTTTGCCCTTTAGGTTTTGGAACAATGCCTTTTATTGTTGAAGTAGTAACATTGGTTACAGCTCCGGAACTTTTAACTGTTGCATAATATGCGCCCGGAGGTAACGCAGTAAATTTAGCAGTATCGCTTGTTGATACTGGCGCGCCATAAGCAATTCCATCAAGATAGAGCTGAACTGAATATGGCGGAAGGCCACGTGTTACAAAATAGGTTGCAGCCCCGGTGTTGCACAATCCTGCTGTACCCACATTTGACGAGGTAAGCTTTATAGTGGCACTGGTTGTATCCCGATAATTGGCTTTTAAGGTATAATCAGTATAGCTTGATCCGTATTGCTCAATTTTTATATAGTATGTACCGGCAGTTAAACCTGCAGCCGAAAGTGTTTTTGTATACGCAAAATTTATCAACTGATTATCCAAAGGTGCAGCATTTGTATCTTTATATACTTTAAAGTAAGCCCAATCATAAATGTTATCATACTTATGTAAGCCTGGGGTGTAAGTAATTTCAATAGGACCTATACCTCCATAGGCAATTTTCCACCAATCGGTATTATCATAGGTATTGCTTCCATAATAGCCAATGTGACCAGTTTTTTGCGTATAGCCATTGATAACTGTTCCATTTTTAGCATATTGATTCGGTTCCGGATCGTTGGCAAGTTGCGATACAAACACAGATTTCAGAGAATAGGATACATAATCATAGTCATAATAAGGCCTTATACGAACATAATAGGTTCCTTTTTTCAGATTAGGAATATGCACTGTCGTGCTCGTTGAGGTATATTGTTGTGTAATTAACGAAGTTCCATTATTATCATAAAAATCAAGATATACCCATACAAATAAGGGTGTTGACAAAATAAATCTTAACCAACCGTCATTGCTGGTTGTTACTTTATACCAATCTGATGAATCGCGATAGCCATTGTAATAAAAGCCTGCGTGACCTGTTGTTGAATCGTTAGGTGCAATTGTTATAGCCTGCGACTTTGTGTTATTAGGCTCAACATCGTTGGTGTAAGGGGCAAGGGTATGAGTAATTTTTATAGCGTAGGGAGTATATTGGTAATTGTAATAACAATAAACTCTGAAATAATAGGTGCCTGCCCGCAATCCATTAACTGTATTGGTAAATGAACCTATTCCATAAATGGAGCTTAACAGAGTGGTGCCATTACTATCCAGAATATCAACATAAAGATAAGCACTGATAAGGGTATAGCAATTAATATTCAGGCTTCCTTCTGCAGTAGTAGTTACCTTGTACCAGTCAGAAGTATCTCTTTTCAGATTATAATAATATCCGATATGTCCGGTAAGTGAATCGTTAATGTTTTTTGTAACTGCTGCAGCGGCAGTGTTATTGGGCTCAGCATCATTAGGCACCGTGGTTGCCAAACTATTGCTGATGGTGTAGGCGTTATAATCATAAGTATAAAAGGTTGTTACTCTTGCAAAATAAGTGCCTTTTGCCAAGCCATATGCTGTTATGGATACAACGGAGGTAGTATATTGTCCCGTAACCACTGCAGTTGTTCCATTGTTATCAAACAATTCAATCCAAGCCCACATTCCAAATGAAACATTTAATGTTACAGTAAGGTCCCCGTCAACATTAGTTACTATTTTAAACCAGTCTGATGAATCGCGTGAGTTGTTGTAATAATAATTGATATGCCCGGTGGTGGAGCCATTAAGAGCCAGTGTTTGGGCTGTTGCTTTGGTATTGTTAGGCTCCACATCGTTGGCAACTGGTGCTGCAGTGAATGTGGGTATAATGGTATAATTTGATGAGTCGGTAGTATAAAAGGAATTTACTTTTATGTAATAAGTACCAGCCTTCAATCCATTGACAGTTACATTAAAAACACTAATACCATAACTACTGGCCGATAGTTGGATGGTGCCTAACGTATCATATATAATGCAATACGTCCAAATACTGTTATTAGGTGTACATTGTATATTTAGGTTACCATCAGATGTCATGGTATAACGCCACCAGTCTACATCGCCACCATAAGTGGCAGAACCGGTGCCATTGCCGCCAGAAGGAATATTCTTGGCTTGATTCCAGTTGTTGTTCGGTTCGGTTTCTGACACAGCAAAAACTCTTGAACTTATGCCTGTGAACATCAACAGGCAAATCAATCTGATTAGATAATTCTTTAACATGTTAGTTTCGATTTAATGGTGAAAATTTAATTTATAAATGATTGTATTCTGCTTTTTGGTTTTATCAATTCCTTATAAGAATAGACTTTAGGACAAAGATTAAACCTCTTCCATAACTTTAAAATACTTAATTTGTAGTATTGAGCTTATATTTTACCCTTGGCAGTACCTGGAATGAAACACCTATTCACATACTTAATATTACTCTCCATAAACACGTTGATTTATGCTCAAACACCTGTTCTGGAAGATTTGAAAAAACAATTGTCAAATGAGCATAATGAAAAAAGCCAGAGAGAATTACTCATAAAAATTTGTATGAGACATTATTCCATTTCCACTGATTCATTTCTGACTTACATTGATCAAGCTGAAAAAATTGCGGAAGCCGGAACACCAGATTATTTTTTAATCAATAATTTTTATTGCATTTATTTATCAAAAACAGGTCATGTTGCTGAAGCACTTTTATTGGCTGACAGTCTACTTTCTGCTATACCTGCTCTGAAGGATTTTGAAAAAGTAAAATCTCGGTTACTAATTAATAAAAGTAATCTGCTTATCAGGTCAAATCAAAGCGAAGCTGCTATAAGAAATACATTGGCTGTACTAAGTGCAAGTGAAGAAAATAAAGATACACTTTTGATTATGCATGCCTATACCATCATGGGATATGCGTATCTTGAAATGGAAAACTATAACGAAGCCATCAACTGGCTTAACAAAGGATTTCATTTTACAACAGACGAAAATATCTTAAAGCAAAGTGGATTCTTATTTTCCAATAATGCTTCCTGTTATAACAATACTAATAAAATGGATTCCGCATTTTACTTTATTGATCTTGCATTAAAATACGGCAGCATGGACGAAAACCTAAGCGTGCAAACCAATGCGCTCAACATTCGCGCTGATATGTATATAAAAGAAAAAAAATATGCACTGGCCGAAGATGATTTAAAAGCAGCCTTAAAGCTTCGCGAAAAAGCAGGCGACCTGCTGATGCTTTCGGCTGATATGGCGCAGCTTTCATCGTTCTACGCATCCACCAATCAAACTGATAAAGGAATTGCAATAGCTAAAAAAGGTATTGAATCAATTGAACATACTCACAATCTTTCAAAACTCCTTTTCTTATATAATGCACTTGCCGAAAATTATAATAAGGCAAACCTGCTAAATGAATATGCACAAACCCTTGAAAAAATTATAACTATAAAAGATACGTTATATGCAAAAACCTCCGAGGATGCAATTGCCGAAATGACGGCTAAGTATGAGTTAGAGAAAAAAGAAAAAATAATATTACAGCAGAACTACATACTATCGCGCAATAAGTATTTAACCATTGGGGTTATTTTCCTGATGCTATCCGGTGCGCTGATATCATACCTTTATTACCGGAATTTTCAGCACCGGCAGAATTTGAAGTTACAGGAAATGATTGCTGAGGAAAAAAGAAAATCGCAGGAAGCCATTATACTTGCTGAAGAAAAAGAACGCAAACGCATTGCTGCCGATTTGCATGATAACCTTGGATCTTATGCCGCTGCAATAAGTTCAAACGTAAAATTCCTCAAAGACAATTTTAACGACACCAACATTGAAGTTACCGCCCAGCTCGAAGAAAATGCACAGAACATTGTTACGCAATTAAGTGATACCATTTGGGTTTTGAAAAACGAACGGCTTATGCTCACACAACTGGCCGACCGCTTTAAATCGTGGATGCAGCGATGGATGAAAAACTATCCTGACATAAAATATTTCTATGATGAAACTATTGAAAATGATCTCGAATTCAGCCCCGAAAAAATTCTTCATATATTCCTGATAATGAAAGAATGTATAACCAATGCTGCAAAACATGCCCGATGCAAAAACATTAAAGTAAATTTTATCTGCACCAATAAGCTCAAAATTATTATTGCCGATGACGGCATCGGTATCAATGAAAGTAATTTAACCGGTAACGGCATCGGAAATATGAAACAAAGAGCAGCAATGAGTAATCTATCCATAGTATGGCAACAGGCCGAACCGCAGGGAACAGCAGTTATAGTTACAGGCATTACTACAAATTGAGTATTTTATTTTAAATTCTAACACTACATTTTTACCACCTTACTTTTACATAAATGAAAATTGCATTAGTTGACGACAACCAGGTTAACAGGAACAGCTTCCTTCAAAAGATGCAATCTTACCCCGACCTCGAAATAAGCCTCATAGCTGCAAGTGGCGATGAGTTTTTAGATAAAATCAAAGGTCTTCCGTTTCCACTCTTACCCAAGGTTGTTTTTATGGATATACAAATGCCGGGGTTGAGCGGCATAGAGACCATTAAACTGGCCAAGGCCATGTACGATCACATTCATTTTATTGTGCTAACTGTTTTTGAAGATGACGACAATATTTTTGAAGCCATTAAAGCAGGTGCATCAGGCTACTTATTAAAGCATGAAAACAATGTAACGCTGCGCGAATCAATTGACGAAGTGCTGGAGTTTGGCGGTGCACCTATGAGTCCGGCAATAGCACGCAAAACTTTAAAGCTTTTAGGACAAAAAGATAAAATAGCCGATCAGCAATCCCAACAAGTGGTTATTGACACCTTGCTTTCAGAACGCGAACGCGAAGTTTTACTCCACATGGTGAATGGCTACGAT